>NZ_JAFL01000005.1:0-181347 GCF_019633685.1 Paracoccus sp. J56 | reverse complement strand
CTGAGAGCGCTGAAACCCGGCGATACGCTGGTGGTCTGGCGGCTCGACCGCCTTGGCCGGTCGCTGACCGATCTGGTGAAATTCGTCGAAGAGCTGGGCAGAAAAGGGTGCGAGTTCCGGTCGCTCAACGAATCCATCGACACCCGCACCTCGGGCGGGCGGCTGATCTTTCACATCATGGCCGCCTTTGCCGAGTTCGAGCGCAATCTGATCAGCGAGCGCACCCGCGCGGGCCTGGTGGCCGCCCGCCAGCGCGGCAGCCGGCTTGGCCGTCCGCGCATCGTGCTGACCGAGGCGGAAATCAACGAGGCACGGCGCGCCATCAAGGAAAAGCGGCAGACGTTGGACGAAATTGCCGCAGGTTATCAGATCTCATCCACCACCCTGAGGCGGCGGCTGGACGCCAGCGCAGAGGGAAAACGCAAGCTTGTCAGACCCATGCTGAGGGAAACAAAGGCATCTCACCTCCCAGCGCCCCATAAGCAGATGAGAAACGAAATGACTGGCAGGACACCACATAAGGTCGGCCCCTCGCGCCAGAGCTGAACAGCGACCCCGGTTTTCGCCACCAGGGAGGCTATTGCAAAGCCGGTCCTCGAATGGCGCGCAGCCGTATCCTCTGTTCCCGGGCAGGTTCATACCCTGGAAGGCCGATACAATGGGCTGACCCCGCGCCATGAGGTTGCAGGTGGCGAGGGGCCAAGTACCGGCCATCCCTCTGTAAAGAGCAATGGCCGGACCGCCTGATACGTCACCGCCGCCGATCAGGTGGGATAAGGCACGGCACCCGGGACGCATAACAAAGCCGGGCCCGGCGGCCCGACAACGGGCGCCCCTCGGGCTGAGAGTGACCGCAGGCACGCAGGATGCACCTCCGCCAGCAGAACCTAACGGCACGGCCCCTCACGTAATGAGGGGCCGGTCCATCCAGAGCCGACGCATCGCCGCAGGAACCTTGGGTTATTGGCCCGCCGGCAACACCGCCTTGATCAGCGCCAGCCCCGCCTCGACCCGAGCCGGGTTCGGGATGCTGCGGTTGGCAAGGATCACCAGACCCAGATCCTCACCCGGGACCAGCGCGACATAACCGCCAAAACCGTTCGTCGAGCCGGTCTTGCCAAGCAGCACCTCACCGCCCGGGGCTGGCTTCGGCAATCGCGTCGCAGGTTGGCTTTTCATCGCCATCCCGGGCGCGGCCCCGGCCAGAATCTGATCTAGCGGCACCGGCCACGGATAGCGTTCCCAGATCATCGCCTGCTGAAAATACTGCGTTTCCGTCTGGCCCGCATGGGTCTGTGCCATCGCCTTGCGCAGCTCAGGCGGCGCCCCGGATCCATCCAGGTTAAGGTGCAGAAAGCGCAGCATATCGCGCAGGTCGGACTTTATCCCGTAAGCCTCGTCATCCAGCATCCCCGGATTGACGCGGACAGCCCGATCATCCTGACGCGAGTAGCCCCAGGCATAGCGCGACATCTCGGCCTGCGGCACATCGACAAAAGTGCTGCCAAGCCCCAGCGGGTTCAGGACATGATCCTGCAGCGCCTTATCGTAAGTCGCGCCAAAGGACTGGGCTGAGATACGACCCAAAAGGCCGATACTGATATTGGAATAGGACCTCTCACCCCCCGGCGCGGGCTGCCAGTCGTGCAGCCAGCGCATCAGGCTGGCGTCATCGCTGGCCTCATCGGGGACCTGAATGGGCAGGCCGCTGGTCTGATGGGTGGCAAGATCCATCAACGAAACCTTTCCGATCGCACTGCCCTTCAGGTCGGGCAGATGGGTCGCGACGGAATCGGAAAGTGACAGGCGCCCCTCGACCTCAGCCAAAGCGGCAAGGGTCACGTTAAAGGTCTTGCTGATCGAGCCCAGCTCGAAGATCGTCCGGTCCGTCACCGCGACACCGCCATCGCGGTCGGCGACACCGGCGGTAAAGACATAGTCCTGTCCCTGCCAGGTCACACCGACAGCAAGCCCGGGAATGTCGTATTCTGACATGACGGGGGCGAAAATCTCGCTTGCCGCCTGCTGAAACTCTGCCTCGGTCATAGCCGATGCGGGCACGGCCAAAGCCGCTGCGATCAGGCCAATGCCCGCACATCCATAATTCATTTTCATGTTTCTGCTCTGTTAAAATTGGGGCAAACGCTGTGCCGCGTGCCATGTCTGCCAGTTAAGACAAAGCAAACGGCAGGCACAAACGATCATATTTCACTTTCGTCATGAGATAATCTAATCTCATCTCATGGACCGACCACAACTGCCCCTGAATGCCCTGCGCGCCTTTGAGGTGGCCTCGCGCCACCTGAACCTGACCCGCGCCGCCATCGAGCTTTGCGTGACACAAGCCGCGCTTAGCCACCAGATCCGCGGGTTGGAAGAGCGACTGGGCGTCACCCTGTTTCGCCGCGTACCGCGCGGGCTGGTCCTGACCGAAGAGGGGATCATGCTCGCCCCGGTTCTGACCCGGATCTTTGACGAAATGTCGGGCGCTCTCGATCGCTTTTCCTCGGGACATTATCATGAGACGATCAATCTTGGCGTCGTGAGCAGCTTTGCGACCGAATGGCTGATCCCGCGGATCGAGGATTTCCAGCGCCTCCACCCCTCGGTTGACCTGCGCATCCACACCAACAACAACCGCGTCGACCTGGCTGGCGAAGGGCTGGATCTGGCGATCCGTTTCGGCGACGGCAGCTGGCATGGCGTGGCCGCGACCCGGCTGATGAGTGGCGCGATGATGCTGGTCTGCAGCCCCGAGACAGCAGGCCGCCTGCGCCGGATCGAGGACTTACCTTCGATACCCCTGCTGCGATCCTACCGCGCCAGCGAATGGGAACGCTGGTTCGCCAGTCAGGGCCTGCCCGCGCCACTGTTACGCGGGCCGGTCTTTGACAGCTCACTGGCGATTGCCGAAATGGCCGCGCGCTCGTATGGCGCGGGGCTGGTGCCGGTTGTTTTGTTTGCGCCATGGCTGCAGAACGGGCGGCTGGTGCGACCCTTTGATACCGTGCTTGCCGCTGGTGACTACTGGCTGACACGGCTGCATGCCAGCCCCGAAACCGCGGGGCAGGCCGCATTCCGCGAATGGCTGACCGCAGCCTGCGCAGAAGATGAGAGCGGCGCAATCTGAAGACACGCCGCCCCCAGAAGTCAGGCGACCGCGCGGCGGTACAGGTGCCAGGTCGCGTGGCCAAGGATGGGCAGCACGACGATCAGCCCGGCAAAAAACGGAATCATCCCAAGAAGCAGCGAGACGGCAACGATCACCCCCCATAGCAGGGTCGCGCCCGGGTTGCGGCGCGCGACGGCAAGCGAGGTCGCCAGCGCCACAGGCACGCCCACCGATCGGTCAATCAGCATCGGAAATGACACAAGGCTGACGCAAAGCACCACCGCCGCAAAGACAAATCCGACAAGAATGCCGATCACGGCCATGGTCCAGCCCGCCTCGGTGGTAAAGGTGGCGGTCAGGAATGCGCGCAGGCTTTCCTGTGGCATCGGCCCCAGCGTCGCGGCCCAGATCTCATGCGCGGCGAATAGCCACAGCACAAAGATCGCGACCAGCAGCATGCCCAATGCCAGAACAGGCCCCAGCACCCGACCAGTCAGGGCAGAGAGGGCCGCGCCCCAGCCGACCTCTTCGCCCCGTTCGCGCCTGCGGCTCATCTCATACAGGCCGATTGCCGCGACGGGGCCGATCAGCGGAAAGCCAGCGGCCAGCGGGAAAAGCAGATGCATTTGCCCTGCGTGAAAGGCCCAGACCGCCAGTACAAAGCCGATCACAGGATAAAGCGCGACGGCCGTGATCACATCTGTTCTCAGAGCGGCAAAATCGGCGATGCCCTTGCGCAACGCGATGCCGATATCCTCGGCGTCGATCTTGTTGACGGCGGGTGGGGCCATCTCATGGCTGCCGATCCCATCGACCGCCGCGCCGACGCCACGACCCACAAGGGCCAGCCTCTGCGCGCTCCAGCTTAACGGATTTCCTATAGTTTCTCGGTGCATGGCTGCATCCTCCCTTTCCCGAAGGGCCCGGAACCGGGCAAGGCATCAGCCAGAGAACCCGGCCCCCGCCCGTGCATATGCCGGGCCGAACCGTCCTCAGTATCAGTCTAGCAGATACAGCCGGAAATTGCATCCATCTAATCGGATGCCCATGCCATGGCAGCATGAATGCTGCGATTTTCTGAAATCAGACGGGCACAGCCAGCAGCCATGCCCGCGCAAGGCCCTTTGTTGCCAGCTACTTGCCCGCCGCCCGCAGGCTGGCGTCGATGTAGCACAGCGCCTCAAGCGCCATATCGGTGTTGACCCGCGTGGTCAGCTGTCCCGTCCCCGATGCAATCTGAGAGAGATACCGGCGCATGGCCTCCAGCGAAATTTCCCCATCCTCGGCGATGGATGCAAGGGCGATCTGCCCAACCGTAAAGGCGACCATGTCCGGGCTGCCCAGAAACTCGGGCGACCGGCGACGTGCGCGCAGGCTTACCGCTTCAATCATTAATCTCTCCTCGCATTGCAAAATATCGTTCGAAAAAGTGAAGGCATGGCCGCAAAGATGCGCCCAGGCCGAAAATTCATATACTGCAGAAGCATCACTCTCTTGCAGCAGCTTGTTAACGAATTCAAATGAAGTAACGTTGCATGCGGAATGCACAAAATGAATAATAAGCGCCTGGACCTGAATCTGCTGACCGTGCTTGATGCCGTGGCCAGACGTGGCTCGGTCTCGGACGCAGCGCGGGAACTGCACCTTAGCCAGCCTGCTGTCAGCCATGCCCTTGGACGTTTGCGCAACCTGACCAAGGACCGGCTGTTCGTCAGGTCAGGCAACCGGCTTGTCCCCACATCGCGCACGCTGGCGATGATCAACCCGGTGCGCAGCCTTTTGCAGCAGGCCGCCGTCATGCTGGCGCCAGAACAGTTCGATCCACAGGCAAGTAAGCGCAGCTTTCGCATCGCGGCCTCGGATTATCCGCTGCTGTCGATCGTTCCGGGTTTTTCCGCTCGCCTGCGGCGCGAGGCGCCAGGCGTCAAACTGGCACTGCAACCCGCCAATCCCGAAAACCTTGCCGATCTGTCGGCAGGCAATCTTGATGCAAGTTTCTGGACCGGAGGCCCGCCGGGGGAGGGTTGGTCGCTGACCCCCCTGCTGGATGAAACGCTGATCGGGGTCTGCGGGCCGGACCATCCCTTTGCTGGTGGACAAGAAATCGGCATCGAGACCTGGGTCGCGCAGTCCCATGCCATCGTCGCCTATGGCAGCATGTCGCATAATCCGATCAACAGGGCGCTGGCGGCGCTGGGGATATCGGAACAGATCACCCTGATCAGCCCCTCATATTCGGGGGCAATGGCGGCGCTGGCACCCGCGCGGCTGATCATGGCCCTGCCCCGCCGGCTTTTGCCGATCGCCAAGACCTTCCGCCTTGCGGCCTTCCCTCTGCCGGTCGAAATCCCGAGCTTTCCCTATGGCCTGTTACGCCATCGCCGGACGCTAGAGGACCCGGGCCTCGACTGGCTGACGAACCTGCTGGTCACGCATGTCCAGCAAGAGATCTGGTGACAGCGCAGCCTGCCGACAGCCGCTTAACGCAGGCTGTCAGGCAATGGGATGAATTCATTCTCATCACCCGGGGGCAGGCGAAAGCGGCCGTGATCCCAATCGCCCTCGGCCCAGGCCTGCTTGGCTGAATCTATCCGTTCGCGTGACGAGGCGACAAAGTTCCACGAAATATAGCGCGGCCCGTTCATCGTCTCGCCGCCCAGAACCATCAGCCGCGCGCCCGTCTCGCCCGCCTTCAGGCTGATGTGGTCACCGGGGCGGAACACCATCATCCGACCGGCCTCAAAGGTCTCTCCCGCTACCAGAATACTGCCTTCGACGACATAGACACCGCGGTCCTCATGCTCATCCGGCAGTGGCAATGCGGCACCCGCAGACAGGATCACATCGGCATAAAAGGTCTCGGTAAAGGTCTTGACCGGGGCGCGTTCACCCCACGCCGTCCCAAGGATCAGGCGGGCCTGCTTGCCCTCGGCCTCAAGGAAAGGCAGCGCTTCTTTGCCGTGATGTTCAAAGGCGGCGGGGCGGTCCTCCTGGCTTTCAGGCAGCGCAACCCAGGTCTGGATCCCAAAGAGCGAACCGGGACGCTGGCGCATCTCGGCGCTGGTGCGTTCGGAATGGGTGACGCCATTGCCGGCGATCATCCAGTTCACCTCGCCCGGATAAACCATCTGATCGGCCCCGGTGCTGTCGCGGTGGTGAAACTCGCCCTGATAAAGATAGGTCACCGTCGCCAGCCCGATATGAGGGTGGGGCCGCACGTCGATGCCGCCCCCGGTCAGGAACTCGGCCGGGCCCATCTGGTCAAAAAAGATGAACGGCCCCACCATCTGCCGGCGCGGCGCGGGCAAAGCGCGGCGCACCTCGAACCCGCCCAGATCGCGGGCGCGCGGGATGATCAGCGTCTCGATCGAGTCGAGACCCATGTTTTCGGGGCAATCCGGGTTCTGAGTGGGGTTCCAGCTCATCCGAGCCTCCTGCTCTTGCTATGACGATGTCCGGGCCAGCCTAGCAGGTCTTGCAACGGACCGCATCAGCGTGGTCGAGATCGTAGCCAAACCGCCGCCATTGCCCGCACCGCCGGACAGCGACACCCGCTTCTCGACCAGCACTCGGCGGCTCTGCGGCCTATCCCCGGCAAGCCTTTGTGCGGTAATTGGCACTGAACCGCCGCTGGCGCGGAAATGCTCCTGATCGGCCCTGCCCGTCAGGTCATGCGTGATGCTGTATCACGATCATGGTGAAAGGCGGGCTCAGAACCTCGCTACAGCGAACACATGTTGTCCGCCGCATGGAAGCTCCGATGGCGATCTCTGTTTTGTCCGGGAGCAAGCGGCGCTCCCCCTGATCCGCAGATCCGGCGGCATTTTCCCGAGGCAAGTCTCTTGTCGTTCCATTTTGTTAATGTAATAACATTACTAAATTGAGTCCGTCGCCAGCGATGCTCCGGTCCCGCCCCGGAACTGCAGTTTTCTGCAGCCGGTCCCTGCTGCCCTGCAGGGACCAGCGGAAACCGGGCAAGCTAACCGCAACCCATTCCGAACGACCAAGGAGGCTAATCATGCTCAGACAATTTGCGGGTGCCAGCGCCCTGACCCTGATCCTTGCTGGTACCGGCATTGCCCATGACCACAAGGATGACACCGTTTACCGTGTCTTTGTGGGCGATCATGAGAAAGGGCAGATCACCGCCTTTGACCTGTCCAAGCCCGCGCATCGCTGGACTTTCCAGACCACTGGACAGGTCAAGCTTTATCCGGTCGCGGGCGGTGCGGTGGTCGCCGCAGTCCAGTCCGAGGCCGATACCGTGCAATTCATCCGCAGCGGTATCTCACTGCACGATCATGGCGATCATCAGGACCTTGAGGTCAAAGAACCCGCAGCCATCGACCTGCACCTGTCGGGACCCCGGCCCTTTCACCTTGTCGCCCATGACGGCAAGGTGGTGCTGAATTATGACAAGGGCAGCTATGCCGAGATTCTCGACAGCGCCGCGCTGGCCGCGGGCAAGGTCGAGCCGGTGAAGTTCCCACAGGCCCGCGCCCATCATGGCTTTGTCACGCCACTGGGAAAAAGCTGGCTTTCGACCGTCGCCTCGGACGAACCGGTCGAGGGCGATGCCTCGGTACCGCGTCTGGGCCTGCAAGCCTTTGACGCCAAAGGCAAC
This sequence comes from Paracoccus sp. J56, assembly GCF_019633685.1. Lineage (NCBI taxonomy): Bacteria > Pseudomonadati > Pseudomonadota > Alphaproteobacteria > Rhodobacterales > Paracoccaceae > Paracoccus > Paracoccus sp. J56. The sequence goes on along the minus strand of NZ_JAFL01000005.1, from coordinate 173,611 downwards.
CCCACGGGCAATCTGGCCACCTGCACCGCCATCCATGGCGAGGCTTTCTCGGGCGCCTATCTGGCCGCCGGTTGCAAAGAGGGCGTGCTGACCGTCAAGGCGGGTGATCAGGGGCCGGAATACAGGCTTTTGCCCTATCCCGAGGATCTGCCCAAAGATGTAACCACCGGGACCCTGCTTGGCTCATCCGGGATGCAGATCTTTCTGGGCAATTTCGGACCCAAGGGCCTGGTTGTCATCGACCCCGAAGAGGCCCCGCATTATCGCTATATCGACCTGCCGTTCCGCCGGGTGGATTTCGCGCTAGACCCAGCCAGCCCCGCGACAGGCTATGTCCTGACCGAAGATGGCAGCCTGCACCGTGTGAACCTGCTTGACGCCGCTCTCAGCGACAGCACCAAGGTCACCGCGCCATATTCGATGGACGGCCACTGGAACGATCCGCGCCCGCGCATTGCCGTCGCCGGGGACGAGATCGTGCTGAGCGACCCGAATGCCGGGCTGATCCGGCGCATCTCGACCAAGGATTTCAGCGAGGTCGGCACCGTACCGGTCGAAGGCAGGCCATATAACATTGCCGTGGTCGGCGGCAGTGGCGTAACCCACTGATATAACAGCTGATCCGCTTTCATGACCTGACAATTTCAGATGCGCCGGCCGGGCTCCATGTGACGCGCATCATGCGAGGGCCGGAAAGGCCACGACAGGATACACCACTCCCCCATCCTGACGCGGTTTTCCTTGGCCCTTCCCGGCCTGTGGGGGCGGTCCCTGCCATGGAAGCCAGATTTACCTTGTTCATCCGCAATTTGGCGGGTAGTTGCCCGGTGTCGGTTTCCATATGGAATTGAAAGGGAATCCGCCACCGGACCTGTCCGGTGAACCGGAACTGCCCCCGCAACTGTAGGCGGCGAGGACATCCACGAAAATGCCACTGTGGCCATGCGCCACGGGAAGGCCGTGGAAAGCCCCGCGACCCGCCAGTCAGGAGACCTGCCGACACCCGTTTCAACGCAGCCCGGGCGGGGTGTCCGGGGAGGTGTTCGATGAATTTGCCCAAAGGGTGCCTTGCCGCGCCCGTCCCAGCCAGCATCAGGCCCTGCCGCAAGGCAAGGGCGCTTGTCAGTTTTTGGGCCGCTCCTCTCCTCCCGTCCCTGGCTGCCCTCACAACCGGAGACAATTCATGTTTGCCCGCACACTGACTGCCGCGCTGCTTGGCGCGGCCACCATGATCCTTGCCACCCTGCCCGCAGGCGCACAGACCCAATATCCGCTGAGGCTGCAAAACTGCGGCGTCGATCTGACCATCAGCCATGCACCTGACAGCGTGGTCAGTGTCGGACAGGCCGCGACCGAGATCCTTTATTCGCTGGGGCTGGCCGACAAGGTCCAGGGCACTGCCGTCTGGTTCAGCGAGGTCCTGCCCGAATACCGCAAGGTGAATGCCTCGATCGAGCGGCTGGCCGACAACGACCCGAGCTTTGAATCGGTGGTGGCGAAAAAGCCCGGCCTGGTCACTGTGCAATACGAATGGCACATCGGTCCTCAAGGAATCGTCGCCACGCGTGAGCAATTTGCCGATGTCGGCATCCCGACCTATGTGCTGCCCGCGGACTGCTGGAACAAAGACAACAGCAGCGGCTCGGACGGGACCCGCAATGCCATGTTCCAGATGGAATCCGTTCATGCCGGCGTTCTTGAACTGGCACAGATTTTTGACGTGCCGGAACGGGGTGAGGCACTGGTCGCCGATCTGAAGGCGCGCGAGGCGGCGGCAGTTGAAAACGCCCGGTCGCTGAACCTGAAAGATGCCTCGGCCGTGTTCTGGTTCTCGTCGGCCGAGATGGACGTTGATCCCTATGTCGCGGGCCGCAAGGGACCACCCGCCTATATGATGGAAAAACTGGGGCTGAAGAACGTCATCGAAAGCGATGAGGAATGGCCGACCGTCAGCTGGGAGACCATCGCCCGCGCCAATCCTTCGGTCATCGTCATCGCCCGGATGGACCGTCGCCGGTTCGAGGCTGACGATTACGAACGGAAGCTCGAGTTCCTGAAGTCCGACCCGGTAACCAGCCAGATGGAAGCGGTTCGCAATGACCGGATCGTGGTGCTTGACGCCCATTCGATGGACCCCTCGATCCGCAATGTCTCGGCGCTTGAAACACTGGCCGGGGCGCTGCCGGCCTTTAACCTCGAATGACGGTCGCGACGGTCCGCAGCTATCGCCCGCGCGCGCCCGGGTGGCGATGGATCTTGGCAGGCAGCCTTTTGACGGTGGCGATCCTTGCCGGGGTTATCATAGGCGAAATGCCCCTGCCCCCTGATACCGTGCTGGCGGTGCTGGCCAACAAGCTGTTTGGTGCCGGATATCCGGTGGACTCGATCAATGCGGCGATCATCTGGAATTATCGCATGCCGCGCACTTTGGTCGCGGCTGCCTGCGGCGCGGGACTGGCGCTGTCCGGGGTGGTTTTGCAGGCGCTGATCCGCAACGCGCTGGCTGACCCCTATCTGCTGGGGGTATCAGCAGGGGCGTCGACCGGCGCGGTCGCGGTGACGATCCTTGGCCTTGGCGGCGGCGCGCTGGGCCTGTCATCGGGCGCCTTTGCCGGGGCGCTGTTGGCCTTTGGCCTGGTCGCGGCGCTGGCGCGAGCTGCCGGAGGCGGCCCCGCCCAGCTGGTATTGGCGGGGATCGCGGGTTCGCAGCTGTTCAACGCGCTGACCAGCTTTTTCATCGCCAGGTCGGCCAATGCCGAACAGGCAAGGGGCATCATGTTCTGGCTGCTCGGCAATCTGTCGGGCGTGCGCTGGCCGGATGTGTCGCTGGCGGCTCCGGCAGCCCTGATCGGCTTTCTGGCCTGCCTTTGGCATGTAAGGGCGCTGGATGCCTTTTCCTTTGGTGCGCAATCGGCAGCGGCACTGGGCATTTCCCTGCGCCGGGTGCAGGGGGTGCTGATCGGCACGACCACGCTGATGACCGCGACCATGGTCAGCCTTGTCGGCTCGATCGGTTTCGTCGGGCTGGTCGTGCCCCATGCCATGCGCTTTGCCGTCGGCCCCCGGCATGGCCGGCTGGTGCCATGGTCGGCGCTTGCAGGCGCGGTCTTTCTGATCGCGGCCGACATTGTGTCGCGCATACTGATCCCCGGTCAGGTGGTAGCCATCGGCGTGGTAACTGCGCTGGTCGGTGCACCGGGCTTTGCCCTGATCCTGATCCGCAGCCGGGGCCGGACATGAGACTGAGGACCGCCAATCTGGGCTGGAGGGCCGGTGTCCGTCCCATTGTCGAGGGTGTGACGCTGGAAATCGCGCCGGGCGAGACCTTTGGCCTGATCGGGCCGAACGGCTCGGGCAAATCCACGCTGCTGCGGCTGATTGCCGGGCTGTTGCCCCCCTCAGCCGGAAGGGTGTGGCTGGGTGAGACCCCGCTTGCCAGCCTGTCCCGGCGCGAGGTCGCGCGCCGGATCGCCTTTGTCGAGCAACAGGCCGAAACGACCGAGGCACTTACCGTCCGCGACGCGGTCGGGCTGGGTCGAACACCATGGCTGTCAGCACTGTCCCCCTTTGGCGCGGGCGATGCGGCCATCGTTGAGCATGCGCTATGTGCGGTTGGAATGGAGCATATGGCCGGGGCGCAATGGCAAACCCTTTCAGGCGGAGAGCGCCAGCGTGTCCATATCGCCCGCGCTCTGGCCCAGCGCCCACGCCTGCTGCTGCTGGACGAACCGACAAACCATCTGGACATCCATCACCAGCTTGCACTGCTGCGGCTGGTCCACCGCCTGCCAGTAACCGTGGTTCTGGCGCTGCATGACCTTAATCAGGCATTGGGCTGTGACCGTATCGGCGTCATGGCCCAGGGCCGGCTGATCGCCTGCGGTCCGCCCGCCAAAGTCCTGACCCCCGAACAGCTGGCCAAAACCTTTCGCGTTGGCGCGACAGCTTTGACCGATCCTGTCGACGACACCGTCCTTTTCCGTTTCCGCTGTCTTGAGGAGTGACTGATGAAATCCGCCCTTCTTGCCTTCATGCTGCTGGGCACACCCGTCCTTGCCGAAACCCATGAGGTGCGGATGTTCAACCGTTCGGACCGGGGCGTGATGGTCTATGAGCCATCGTTTCTGCGGATTGCGCCGGGCGACACGGTACGCTTTGTCCCGACCCAGCCTGGCCATAATGCCGCGTCCATCGACGGGATGATCCCCGAAGGGGCCAAGCCTTTCAAATCCCGGATCAATGAGGATTTCAGCGTCACCCTGACCATCCCCGGCAGCTATGGCATCAAGTGCAGCCCGCATTTTGCCATGGGCATGGTGATGCTGATCGAGGTGGGCGAGGCCCATGCCCCCGCCCTGCCCGACGATCTGCCGCCAAAGTCACGCGCGCGGTTTGACGAGATACTGGCGCGCGCCGCACGCCAGGGGCACCCCCTCCCCCTCCTGAAAAAGGCTGACCGGCCACCATCTTAGGCCCGGATGGCAGGATTATCCTGCGATTCCAATCTCTTCATGTTCGTCATCCACCATCATCTGTTTGGGAGACCGGGCCGATGCTGATCGAGACGCACAAGACAAGGACCGAATTTCACCCTCCATCCTCAACCCTTTCCCATCGTGCAAAGCGGCTGACGCCGCAATATTGGGCAAAGCCCTGGGGCCGCGATGACGGTATTCCGGCCCCTTCGGACGCCCAGCCGCTGGGCGAGATGATCTTTGACGCAGCCAAGACGGGGCTGGTCGTCAAATTACTGCAAACCAATGAGCCGCTTCCCATTCAGGTGCACCCACAGCGGGGCGCGGGGCGAAAGCACGGATGGTGGTATGTCGCCGATACCCCGCCCCGGCGCCTTACGCCTATAGCGGCACAGCCATCACTTCAGAGCTGCTTATGGCCCATGATTTCCGCCGGTTCCGGCTGCGGCCTCTGACCGGTCCGGCCAGCGGCAACAAGGGGACGGCGCAGTTCCCCGCCGGCTGGACGGGCAGTTCGCCATGATCGCGCGACAGGACAATGAAAACCTGTTCCCGATCCGCTCGGACGACCTGTTTCACAGGCACGAAGGCGAAAGGATCGCAGCCCCCCTGCACCCATGGGAACTGGTGCAGATCGGCAATTGCAGGGCTCCGGTCGAACTGGACGAGGGTTGGCTGATCCTGACCCATGGCGTCGGCGCCATGCGTAAATATTGCATCGGGGCGATGCTGCTGGACAAGGCCGATCCCACCCGCGTATTGGGTCGGTCACGGGTGCCGCTGCTTTCGCCTTCGGATGCCGGGCGCGAAGTCATGTGCCCAATGTCGTTTATACCTGCGGCGCACTGGTCCATGCCCGGGCATCTGTTCACGCCCTATGACATAGCCGACAGCGCCGTCGGTTTCGCCACTGTCCGGCCCGGCGCGCTTGTCGAATCGCTGGACTGACCGTCCTGCATCGAGGTTCGACCATGACTGAAAAACCCTTTACCACCAGCGACCTGATGGCGGAAAGCGGCGTGGGTTTCGGCACAAGCGGAGCGCGCGGACTGGTCAGCGCCCTGACCGACCGCGTCGCCTATGGCTATACGCAGGGCTTTTTGCGTCACCTGCGTGATGTCGGCGAGTTCCGGCCCGGCACCAAGGTCGCATTGGCGGGCGATCTGCGCCCCTCGACCCCGCACATCCTGCGCGCCTGTGCCGCGGCCATCCGCGACGAAGGCGGCGAGCCGGTCTTTTGTGGTCATGTCCCGACCCCCGCGCTGGCCGATTACGCCTTTGCCCGCGCCATCCCCTCGCTGATGGTCACGGGCAGCCATATCCCCGACGACCGCAATGGCATCAAGTTCCACCGCGCGAAAGGCGAGATTCTGAAACCTGACGAGGCCGGAATGACCCGTCAGGTGCTGACGCTGGACCGCGCGCGCTTTGATGCGGACGGCGCGCTGATCAACCCGCCCCCCTTGGGCGAGCCTGTCGATATCACACAGGGCTATGTCCGCCGCTATGTCGACTTCTTTGGACCCGAGGCACTGGCGGGGCTGAGGCTTGGGCTATACCAGCACTCGGCCGTGGGGCGCGATATTATCGCCCGGATCCTTGCCGCTCTTGGGGCCGAGGTCGTGCCTTTGGGCCGATCGGACAGTTTCATCCCCGTTGACACCGAGGCGCTGCGTCCCGAGGATATCGCACTTGCCCGCGAATGGGCCTCCGAGCATCAACTTGACGCCATCATCTCGACGGATGGCGATTCCGACCGGCCTTTGCTTGCCGATCATCGTGGGGAATGGTTGCGCGGCGATATCCTTGGGCTGCTTTGCGCCCGGGCGCTTGGCGCGGATTGCGTGGTCACCCCGGTCAGCAGCAATACTGCGCTGGAGCTGAGCGGCGCTTTCGCCCGCACCATCCGCACCCGCATCGGATCGCCCTATGTCATCGCCGCGATGGATGAGGCCGGACAGGACGGCGCAGGCATCGTCTGCGGTTATGAGGCGAACGGCGGCTTTCTGCTTGGTAGTGATATCGCCCGTGACGGACAAGAAATCCCGGCCCTGCCGACGCGCGATGCAGTCCTGCCCGTCGTCAGCGTCCTGGCCGCTGCAAAGCAGCGCAGTCTGGCCGAGCTTTGCGCCGATCTGCCCCCACGTGTGACCTTCAGCGACCGGCTGAAGGACTTTCCGACCAGCGACTCTCAGGCGATCCTTGCCTGGCTGACCTTGGGATCCGAGACCGAACAGCGCGCCCGGATCGACGCAGAATTCGCGGGCCTTGCTGGTGGGGCCCTGTCCCGTATCGACCAGACCGACGGGCTGCGTATGCATTTCGAGGGCGGCGCGATCATCCACCTGCGGCCCTCGGGCAATGCACCCGAACTGCGTGTCTATACCGAGGCAGAGAGTGAGGCACGGGCCAGCGCGCTGAACGCCCAGGCGCTGGCGCTGGTCCGCGACCGGCTGGCCCCGCGGGCACGGCAGGGGACCTGATCCCCGCCGCCGGGCAACCCGGGCGGCGGGGATCAGGTTTTCAGGATCAGATTTTCAGATCAGCGATCTGGCGGACGGCCTGAGCCGCCTCGGCGCCCTTTTTCACGAAATGAGCATGGAAAAAGCCGTGATGCTCGGCGCTTGGCTGAAAGTTATGCGGGGTCAGGCTGACCGAGAATGTCGGTATCCCCGTTTCCATCTGCGCCTGCATCAGCCCCGAAACCACCGCTTGCGCGACAAAATCATGGCGATAGATGCCGCCATCAACCACCAGCGCGGCAGCGACGATGGCATCAAAATCGCCCGACTGGCCAAGCTTTTTAGCCAGCAGCGGCATTTCGAACGCGCCAGGCACGTCATAGGTCACAATCTCGGTCTCCCGGCCCGATTGCTGCATATCCTGCCGAAAGCCGATCAGCGCCTGATCGACGATATCAGCGTGCCAACGCGCCTTGATAAAGGCAATTTTCAGTTTTTGGGTCATTTAGGAACCTCCTGTATCCAGAACGGTCCCAAGGCGATCGCGGCCGGTGCCGACACGCAAAGCGTCGGTCCGTCCATTCTCTTTCATCCGGACTATACCGTCGGCCCCGGAATTTCGCCGGATCTGCTGACCCTGCGGAATGCAGGCGCTCGCGGGCTATCACCGCCGGTGGGGAATTTCACCCCGCCCCGAGAACAGGCGCAATATTGCGGCCCGTGCCGGCAAAGGCAAGAGCCGCCGCAACACGGATATCGGACCGGATCGTCAATCACATGGATCGTTCACGACGCCCCGCCTTCGTCATGACTGATCGGATCGCGGTCACGGGGATAACCCTTTAGCTTTGGGAAAGGCGGCAGCCAGGATTCGCGCCGGATGGTCCATAGCTCATAGCTGGGGCCAAGCTGGCCGGGACTGTCGAGAGCACCAAGGCCGATTTCGACCTCATCGCCGGTGCGCGCAAAGACCGAAGAGCCGCAGCGCGGGCAAAAGAACCGGCCGGCAAAGTCGCGGGTTTTCCCCCTGACCGTCACCGCCGCATCCGGAAAGATCGCATAGGCGGCGAAAACCGCACCATGATGCTTGCGACAGTCAAGACAGTGGCATAGGCCGACGCGGGAAGGCTGGCCCCTTGCCTCGATGCGGACATCTCCGCACAGGCAACCGCCGGTGAATCGCTCCATGATTTCCTCCATCAACAGGCAGCCTGGCACTGCGCGCACGGCTTGCCAACCGGGAGCGGGGCCGGGCGCCGCGAGGTGAACAGTTCAGTTTTTAACAAATCTTAACTCAGCATAAAGGTTTCCTTTAAGGTCGTCCCCGCCGGATCCCTATAAGTTCCCCAAACCTCAAGGGGAGAGAGCAAATTTGCGGAAAGAGGGGGAGAACGCCTTGGAACACCCAGCGACTGCCAGGACCAAAATTGCATTACGGCCAGAGGATGAAAGGCTGAGCCTTTTTGCGAATCTGGCCTATGGCATCCAGCACATCCTGACCATGTACGGCGGCATCGTCGCCGTTCCCCTGATCGTCGGGCAAGCAGCGGGGCTATCGGCAAGCGACATCGGCCTGCTGATCACGGCCTCGCTTTTTGCCGGCGGAGCCGCGACCATCCTGCAAACCATCGGCCTGCCGTTCTTTGGCTGCCAGTTGCCGCTGGTGCAGGGCGTGTCCTTTGCAGGTGTCGCCACAATGATCGCGATATCGGGCAATGGCGGGATACAGGCGATCTTTGGCGCGGTCATCGCCTCATCCCTGTTGGGGCTGCTGATCACACCTGTCTTTTCCCGCATCACGCGGTTTTTTCCGCCATTGGTCGCGGGCATCGTCATCACCACCATCGGTCTGACGCTGATGCCGGTCGCGGGGTCATGGGCCATGGGCGGCAATCGCGCCGCAGCCGATTTCGGCAGTCAGGCCAATATCCTGCTTGCCGCCGTGACCATGGTGATCGTGCTATTGCTAAGCAAGGTCGGCAACGCGGCGATTTCGCGGCTGTCCATCCTGCTGGCATTGGTGATCGGCACGCTGATCGCCTATGCTTTTGGCATGACCGATTTCTCGCGCGTGTCCGAAGGACCGGTCTTTGCCCTGCCCCAGATCTTTCACTTTGGCTATCCGACCTTTGGCGTGGCAGCGATCATTTCGATGTTCATCGTCATCCTGGTGACATTGGTCGAGACCTCGGCCGATATTTTTGCCGTGGGCGAGATCGTCGGCACCAAGGTCGATTCGCGGCGTCTGGGGGACGGGCTGCGTGCAGATATGCTGTCGAGCATGCTCGCGCCGGTCTTTGGCTCTTTCACGCAAAGCGCATTCGCCCAGAACGTCGGCCTTGTCGCCGTCACCGGGGTCAAGAGCCGCTATGTCGTCGCCACCGGCGGGCTGATCCTTGTTGCGCTGGGACTTTTCCCGATCATGGGCCGGGTCGTCGCGGCCATCCCCAGCCCGGTTCTGGGCGGCGCGGGGATCGTTCTTTTCGGCACTGTCACCGCCAGCGGTATCCGCACCCTGTCGCGGGTGGATTACGCCAACAACATGAACCTGATCATCGTCGCGACATCAATCGGCTTTGGCACCATCCCGATCGTGCTGCCTGGTTTTTATGATCAGTTCCCGGCCTGGGTCGAGACGATCTTCCATTCGGGGATCAGCTCTTCGGCGCTGATGGCGATCACGCTGAACCTGCTCTTCAACCACTTCACCTCGGGCAACCCCGATCAGCCCTCGGTCTTTGGCGCGGCTTCTGAACGGACGATCCGCTATGCCGATATCGCGCAGCTGCAGGACGGGGATTATTATGTCAACGGCAAACTTTACGACGCCGAAGGCAATGAGGTACCGCTGATTGCCGTTGGCCATCACTGAAGATGTCCGCAGGCGGATTGCAGAGGACCGAGGAGGCGTACCTCCCCGGTCCTTTGCTTTTGTGGCGACTGATTCACGAATCGGATTAGTTAAGATCAATGGGGGGGGTGGCGTCGGCTTTGCGACAAAGGGCCCGACTGAAAGTCCGGGCACCAGAACCCACAACTTCAGTTCCTTGCTGGCGCTTTCTGATGAGGGATGTTATTCTGTCTGCAGCGCTGCGCGCCCCTTTCTGTGGCTTTCTTACTCAATCGGCTGCGTTTTAAATTCAGCATATTTACAATATCTTATATGCTCATATCCGCAGTTTTCAGCCTGTTTGCATTTCACATGAACCCAGGCCTGAATCCGCCCCGGACAGGCCCTGCCCTGCCCGTCTGATCGGGCTGATCGCGCGGCGGATGAGATGCTCTCCCACCCCCTGCCCGGCTGTCTGGGCAAAAATGCTTGCAACAATGGGTGAATCAAGGAATAGTCACGAAAAAGCGCGGCCAAACGACAAAAACCGTGAACACGCCGCAACCGGAGCAGGCAGATGAGCAAGGACAGCGGTCAGGAAGACCTGAATTCCGTGATCCGTCAACATTCGGAATGGCTGGCGGCGCAGTTGCATGCCCAGCGGGAAAGTCTGTTCCCGCCGGATGCCCACAAGTCGATGCGGAAATTCACCTCGGGCGAGGCAGCGGCGCTGCTCGGGATCAACGACAGCTATCTGCGCAAACTGCATCTGGACGGCAAAGGCCCTTCGCCCGAACTGACGGCTGGAAACCGGCGGCTTTATTCCGCGCAGGATATCCAGGACCTGCGGCAACTACTTGAAAAGACCGCAAGAAAGCCGGGTGACTATCTGCCTGGGCGGCGACCGGGGGACCACCTTCAGATCATCGGAGTGATGAACTTCAAGGGGGGCTCGGGCAAGACCACCACCTCGGCGCATCTCGCGCAGCGGCTGGCGCTCAAGGGTTACCGGGTGCTTGCAATCGACCTTGACCCGCAGGCGTCGATGACGGCGCTGCATGGCGTTCAGCCCGAGTTCGACCTGCTGGACGGCGGCACGCTTTACGACGCTATCCGCTATGACGACCCTGCCCCGATCCGTTCGGTGATCCGCAAGACCTATATCCCGAATCTGGACCTGATTCCGGGTAACCTTGAGCTGATGGAGTTTGAGCACGAGACCCCTCGCGCCCTGTCGCAAGGCAACGCCGGCCTGTTCTTTTTCCGTGTCCGGGAGGCGCTGGCTCAGGTCGACGATGATTACGATGTGGTGGTGATAGACTGCCCGCCGCAACTGGGGTTCCTGACCATGTCGGCACTATCGGCATCGACCGGAGTGCTTGTCACCATCCACCCCGAAATGCTGGACGTCATGTCGATGAGCCAGTTCCTGCGCATGACAGCCGATCTGATGGACGTGATCGCGGAAAGCGGCGCCGATATGTCGCATGACTGGATGCGCTATCTGCTGACCCGCTATGAGCCGACGGACGCACCGCAAAACCGCATCGTCGCCTTTTTGCGCACCATGTATGGCGACAAGGTGCTGAATGCACCGATGCTGAAATCGACGGCGATTTCGGATGCCGGTCTGACCAAGCAGACGCTTTATGAGGTGGACCGCACGGCCTTCACCCGGTCGACCTATGACCGCGCGATTGAAAGCCTGAACGCAGTCAATGACGAGATCGCCCAGCTTATCCAGAAGACCTGGGGGCGTTCATGACCGACAGCAAGAAAAGGCGCATGTCGCTGCTCGATAATCTGGCACAGGCCAGTGCCGGAGGCGGCGTCAGCTCGATGATGACCACCAATAGAGCCCTGCGTTCGGCCCGTGATGCCGTGGACAGCCACCGGATCTGGGAGCTGGATCCCGAGCAGATCACCGATGATCGGGCAGCCGACCGTCTGGACCCAAAAGACATCGACGATCTGCGCGCCTCGATCGAGGCAGTGGGACAAACCGTGCCAATTCTGGTGCGTCGTGACCCGTCTGATCCTGATCGCTATCTGCTGGTCTATGGCCGCAGGCGGCTGGAGGCAGTGCGCGCATCAGAGCGGGTCAGCAAGGTCCGCGCCATGATCGCCGCGATGGATGACAAGGCAGCGCTGAGGGCGCAAGCATCTGAAAACACAGCAAGACGTGATCTTAGTTTCATAGAACGAGCGCTGTTCGCCCAGGAGCTGACCGAGAACGGATTCGGCTCGCAAGCCGAGGTCGCTGAGGTCTTGAACGTGACCAAATCGGCGATTTCGATGGCCCTTTCAGTGGCGCGCGCTGTCGGTCAGGACCTTGCCCGCGCGATTGGTCCGGCCCATGGTATCGGCCGTCCACGTTGGGAAGCCCTGGTCAAGGATATGCAGGCCACGGGGCTTGATACCGCCGAACTGATCGCCATTGCTGAGCGGACGCATCGCGAATCTGGCCCCGATGTTGCCGATCCGTCGGTTGCAGCGTTCGAGGCGGTTACCCGTCGTTTAAGAAAGGCTGCCACCCTGCCCTCTTCGACGACTCGTCCCACGTCACGGTCGCTGACGCTTGCCGGCAAGGCCGCGGGCCGCGTCACCCGCACCAGGGATGGGCTTCGGTTAGAGATCAGGACCCAGGATCAGGATTTTGCGGACTGGCTGCAGGAACAGGCCAATACCGCATTAGAAGAGCTTCACGCCCGCTGGAAAAATAAGGGCTGAGGAGAGAGCAGTAGTAAAAAGAAAACAGGCAAGGAGGCACGAGCAGGCAAAAGAAAAGGTCCCGCAAAGCATACACCTTACGAGACCCCTTTGATCGTAGCAAATCCAAGGTAGTCGTCGTTGGCGTCAACTGCAAGTCCGAAGTGATTCGCAGTACGGGATTTTTTTGTCTTCGTGATGGAAAAATGGGTTATATTCCCATAACGTCGTTTCGGCGAATGGTGGATGCTGTCCAATTGCAGCATCTTGGACAGCAGGGGCAGCCCCTGCCCGCGCGTCCGGTGGACAAATGGCAGGTATTGCGCGAACTTGCGATAGCTCGCAGCCGGTTTGGACTGTCTGACCGGGACATTACGGTGTTGCAGGCTTTGCTTAGCTTTCACCCCGGGAATGAGCTTGCCGCCCCCGAAAAGCTGGTCGTTCATCCTTCAAACGCTACGATCTGCGAACGGCTGAATGGCATGCCCTGTTCGACCATGCGGCGGCATCTCGGCAATCTGGTCGATGCGGGCGTGATTCTGCGCCGCGACAGCCCGAACGGCAAACGCTATGTGCGGCGTGGACCAACGGGACCGCATGCCTTTGGCTTTGACCTCTCACCACTCGTGCGTCGCTTTGCCGAAATCAGTGCCGCAGCCGATGAAGTGCGCGCAGAAGAACAACAGCTTGCCGCACTGCGCGAAACCATCAGCCTGATGCGGCGTGATTTGCGCGGACTGCTTGACTACATAGCTGCCGAAAACCTTCCTTCCCACGCGGATCGCTTTCACGACCTCTTGTCTCTGACCGGTCGTGCTCTGCGCCGCAAACTGGACTGTGATGAGCTAAAGCAAATAGAAACGCAGCTTCAGCAGGCCCTGGACATGCTGCACGACCAGCTAGAGCCGCCTGCCATCGTGTCCCCAACAGAGGAAATGAGCAGCAATGACATCGAAAATGAGCAGCACTATCAGAATTCAAACTCTGAATCCTATGAATCTGAAAAAGGCGAAAATACTTGTGTGACATCAGCTGAACAGAGACGGATGCCACTTGGGTTGGTACTGTCAGCGTGCCAGGAGATAAGAGGCTATTCATCCGAACCAATTCAGCACTGGACCGATTTCGTAAAGCTTGCCGAGAAAGTCAGACCCATGATGGGGATATGCTCATCAGCCTGGGATGAGGCAAAGCGCAGAATGGGCGCAGAGGAGGCCTCGGTTACGCTTGCTGCAATGCTTGAGAGGTTCGCCGCTATCCGCTCACCAGGGGCATATTTGCGAAGCCTTTCTGCAAAGGCAGCGGCAGGAGCTTTCTCTTCAATGCCCATGGTGCGTGCTTTGGATCGGTGTCTGGCGGCCTGAGTTCACAACTGTGAACCTTGGCGGCAGGCAGGGAAACCGTGTGATTATTCCTGGCATGCCTGATCCACACGCACCAAAGCTTCGGTATGAACATCCACCACCTGTTGCTCGGTCGCCCTGGTCTTGACATCAGCCCTTCAGGGGAAGGCAGATAGCAACAATAAATGGGAGGAAAGAATGCAGCGCAAACGAGTCACGCTTGGCCAAGTTGCACAAGTTGCCGGGGTTTCGCGGGCTACCGTCTCGCTGGTGGTTCGAAAATCACCCCTGGTCGCTGAGCAAACCCGGGAACGGGTCGAGCAAGTCATGGCCGAACTTGATTACGTCCGCGATATTGGTGCGGCGCGGCTTCGCAATAACAGCAGCCGTACGGTGGGCGTCATTGTACCAAACCTCGTGAACTCATTCTTCACCGAATTTCTGGCTGGCGTCGAACAGGTGATGGGCGAAGAAGATCGCGTTGTGCTGCTTGCCAATAGCCAGGACGATTTGCACCGTCAGCGCGAGATACTTCAGCGGTTTCGCGGCCATGGTGTTGATGGCGTAATCCTGTGCCCGGCAGAGGGGACCAGTGCGGACCTTCCGGCACAACTGCACAGCTGGGGATTGCCGGTGGTGCAGTCGCTGCGTGAAGTAGGACAGGGCAGCACCGATTACGCCGGCGCGGATTATGTCGAGGGTGTTAGATTAGCAGTCCAGCATCTGGTTCACCTTGGACGCCGCCGCATCACCTTCCTCTCAGTCGCTGCAAAAACCTCCGCACGAGAAGAGCGGCTTATCGGTTTTGCCCGTGCTATAGCCGAAACCTGTGCCGAAGATGGCGGCATTGTCGAGACTGATCTGAGTTGGGAGGGTAGCGCCAATTCCGCCGCCGCAGTGCTTGCACTCGACAATCGCCCCGATGCCGTTCTGTGCTTTAATGATATTCTTGCCGCAGGGTTGATGCTGGGTCTGCGCGATGCCGGAGTAGAGCCGGGCCGTGATCTGGCGGTAGTCGGTCTGGACGATCTGCCATTGGCAAAGCTGACCTATCCGCCTTTGACCAGTGTCGCCATGAACCCCGCAGGGATTGGGGCCGCTGCAGCAAGATTGCTGGCACGCCGCCTTGCAGATGCTGATGCCCCGGTTGAACGTTCCATCATAGCTCCACGACTGATTGTCCGGGACAGCAGCGCGCTAAACGTGAATTGACTTTTTTCTTCATCTTGTTTTAGAACGATCTAAATTAAGGGAATCGAGGCATCCGCAAGGGAGGGCAGATGTATCAGTTCAACTTCCAGCCAGTACTCGCCAATCTGGATCTGCTGATCCATGGCGCGTGGCTGACGGTGAAACTGTCGCTGATGGCGATGATGCTCAGGCTGATCGTTTCGGTCCTTGGTGCGGTGGCGAAAACCTCGGGCATCCGGCCTTTGCGGTGGGTGGCCGACATCTATGTCGAGGTGATCCGGAATACGCCGTTCCTCGTGCAGATCTTCTTTATCTTTTTCGGCCTTCCTGCGGCGGGGATCAGCCTGTCACCGAATGTCGCGGCCTTGGTCGCGTTGGTGGTCAATGTCGGTGCCTATGGAACCGAGATCATCCGCACCGGTATCGAGTCCATCCCCCGCGGTCAGGTCGAGGCGGGCAGGGCGCTTGGCCTGAGCCCCGTGCAGATATTTCGTTATGTCATCATGGTTCCAGCGCTGCGGAACATCTATCCCTCGCTGACCAGCCAGTTCATCTACCTGATGCTGACCTCAAGCGTCGTTTCGGTGATTTCTGCAAATGATCTTGCCGCGGCCGGGGCCGATCTGAGCGCGCGTACCTTTGCCAATTTTGAAATATATCTGGTCCTGACGATCATGTACTTTCTGCTGGCTCTGGGATTTTCGACCCTGTTTGCGGGCATTCGGCGCATCTTTTTCTCTTACCCTGCGAGCCGCTGAGATGATCCGCGCGTTTTCCTCTGCCGACCTCTTCTTCATCATTTCGGCTGTGCGCTGGACGCTGATCCTGTCAGTCATCGCCTTTCTGGGCGGGGCCGTTGGCGGAATGGTTGTCGCATTGGCACGAACTGCACAGGGAGGGATGCGACGGCGGGTGGCCGCGGCCTTTATTCAGGTGTTTCAGGGCACGCCTCTGCTGATGCAGCTGTTTCTGGTCTATTTCGGCCTTGCGGTGATCGGCCTGCCCATAGATCCGCTTTTGGCGGCAACTGTGGCGCTGACCCTTCATGCCAGCGCCTACTTGGGCGAAATCTGGCGCGGCGCGATCGAGGCTGTCCCTTCGGGCCAGACCGAGGCTGCGACTGCGCTTTCCCTGTCCTATATCGACCGGATGCGCTATGTCGTGCTGCCGCAGGCGATGCGGCTTGCGACTGCGCCAACCGTGGGTTTCCTTGTCCAGCTGATCAAGGGCACCTCGCTTGCCTCGATCATTGGCTTTACCGAGCTGACCCGGGCCGGACAGATCATCAACAACGCGACCTTCAAGCCGTTTCTGGTCTTTGGCACGGTGGCCGCGCTTTATTTCATCCTGTGCTGGCCGCTGTCGCTTCTGGCCCGGCGTATCGAGGCACGTATGCGGCTGGCTGTCACCCGATGACACGTCCCGCAAGATATCATGAAAGGGAGGAGACCATGAAACTGAACCGCCGCACTTTTGCCGTGCTTGCCGCCGGGGCCTTGGCCATGGGGATGGGCCTGTCCGCCAGTGCTGCCGATCTTGAGACGATCAAGCGGGCAGGGGCCATTCGCATCGGTATGCTTGTCGATTTTCCGCCCTTTGGCGTCCAGGATGTCTCGGGCAAGCCCGATGGCTATGACGCCGATGTGGCCAAGGCGCTTGGCGAATTTCTGGGGGTCCAGGCCCAGATCGTGCCGGTGACCGGGCCGAACCGCATTCCCTATCTGCTTTCGGGACAGGTCGATGTGCTGGTCGCCTCGCTTGGCATCACGGCAGAACGGGCCGAAAAGGTCTCTTTCTCAAAGCCCTATGCAGGGATCAGCATCGCCATTTATGGCGACAGCGGGCTGGAGGTTAAGGACGCAGCTGGGCTTGCCGGACAGTCGGTCGCCGTGGCCCGGGCCTCGACCCAGGATACCGGTGTGACCGAGGTGGCGCCGCAGGGCACCGACATCCGCCGCTTTGACGATGACGCCAGCGCCGTACAGGCCCTGATGTCGGGTCAGGTCAAGCTGATCGGCCTGTCGAACGTGGTGTTCTCGCAGCTTACCGGCGTTGCCGGGGACCGTTTCGATAAAAAGTTTGACCTGTCGAGCCAGGTCCAGGGCATTGCGGTCGCGCCGGGATCGGATGCGCTGCTTGAACAGATCAACGCGTTTGTCGAGCAGGCGAAATCCGACGGCACGCTGGACCAGATCCATGAAAAATGGCTGGGTGAGCCGCTTCCCGATTTCGTCAAGAACGCCCAGTGACACCCGCCGCGCGGCCTCGGCAGGGCCGCGCGCCATCCGAAGGGGAGAGAGCAGCTATGACCGAAGCCGCCATCATCATGCGCTCTGTGAACAAATATTACGGTGCCTATCATGCGCTGGTCGACATCAATCTGACCGTTGCGCGGGGCGAACGTATCGTCATCTGCGGGCCGTCTGGTTCGGGAAAATCGACACTTATCCGCACCATCAATCAGCTTGAGCCGATTGAATCCGGCACGATCGTTGTCGACGGGGTCGAGCTGACGGCAGGGGGCGAAAACGTGGCCCGGGTGCGTCAGGATGTCGGCATGGTCTTTCAGTCCTTCAACCTGTTTCCGCATATGACCGTGCTGGAAAACTGCGTCCTCGCACCGATGAAGACGCGCAAGATCCCGCGTGCCGAGGCCGAGGCGACGGCGCGAAAATATCTTGAGCGGGTGCGCATCCCGGAACAGGCCGACAAATATCCCGCCCAGCTGTCCGGCGGTCAGCAACAGCGCGTCGCTATCGCACGGGCATTGTGCATGAAACCGCGGATCATGCTCTTTGATGAACCCACCTCGGCCCTTGACCCCGAGATGGTCAAAGAGGTCCTCGACACGATGATCGACCTTGCCCGCGAAGGGATGACCATGCTGTGCGTTACCCATGAGATGGACTTTGCCCGTGCGGTCGCGGACCGGGTCATCTTTATGGACAAGGGTGTGATCGTTGAGGAAAACGCCCCGGAAGAGTTTTTTAACAACCCAAAGAATGAGCGGTTGCAGAATTTTCTGGGACAGATCGCATGACCCGTCCCCGCGTTCTTGCCCTGGCCGAGATAAAGCCCCCGGAAATGGCTGCGCGGCTTGATGCCGATTATCATGTCATCCACGACCTTACCGAAGCAGCGGATGCCGAGGTGGTCCTGACTGCGGGCAATGTCGGTATTTCGGCGCAGCAGATGGCGCAGCTGCCGGCGTTGCGGCTGATCGCTGTGAACGGGGTCGGCGTTGATGCCGTCGATCTGGCCGAGGCACAGCGACGCGGCATTGCAGTTACCACCACCCCGGATGTTCTGTCGCTTGCAGTGGCTGAAACCGCGCTTGCGCTGGCATTGGCCGCAGGTCGCCGCATTGCCGAGGGCGACCGCTTTGTGCGCGCAGGCAAATGGGCTTTGGGCGGCAAGCTTCCGCTGGGTCTTTCCGTGCTTGAGCGGCGCGCGGGCATCCTCGGCTATGGCCGCATCGGGCGGCGGCTCGCCGATCTGCTGCGTGGCATGGGGATGGAGGTTCTGTATACCGCTCGCAGCGAAAGGGCAGACAGTCCCGACACCTTTCGCCCCGATGCGCTGATGCTGGCGCAAGATTGCGACCTGCTTTTTGTGACCGCAGCCGGGGGCAGCGAGACGCGCGGCCTTGTCGATGCCAAAGTGCTGGCTGCGCTGGGGCAGGGGGGGATTGTTGTCAATGTCGCACGCGGCCCGGTGGTCGAGACTGCCGCACTTGTTGCGGCGTTGAATGCCGGGACCATCGCCGGGGCCGGTCTGGATGTTTTTGATGATGAGCCGCATGTGCCGCAGGCACTACGGGACGCGCCAAATTGCGTGCTGACCCCGCATATCGGTTCGGCCACTGCCGAGGCGCGACGCGCCATGGCGCAGTTGGTTCTGGACAATATCGCGGCTTATTTCGCAGGCCAGCCGCTGCTTACCCCCTATGAGGTATAAGATGCGCTACCTTTGCATCGGTGAACCGCTGGTCGAGTTCACAGCCCGTCGCGATGCCCCTTCGACCTTTGACCGGCGTGCCGGGGGTGACACGCTGAACAGCGCGATTTATCTCGCGCGGCTTTCGCCTCCGGGTTCGGTCGGTTACCTGTCGCGCCTTGGCGATGACGCGATGAGCATATGGCTGCGCAACGTCATGACGACCGAAGGTATCAGCGATCTGTGCTCGACCGAGGCGGGCGGGCGTCCCGGGCTCAGCTTCATCTCGACCGATGCGAGGGGTGAGCGCAGCTTTCTTTATTGGCGCGAACAAGCCCCGGCGCGGCGCATGTTTCTGAATGGCGGGGACGCGCGTGATGCTGTCGCCAATGCCGGAACCGTTCTTCTGTCCGGGATCACTCTGGCGATCCTTGAACCTGAAAGCCGCGAACAGCTTTTCAGGGCACTGGAGCAACGCAGCGGGGCAGGGGGGCGCATTGTCCTTGATACCAATTATCGCCCCGCGCTTTGGCCCGATGTTGCGACGGCACAGGCGGTGATCGGGCGGGCAGCTTCGCTGGCAAGCCTGATCCTGCCCTCGCTTGACGATCTGGCGGGTTGTTTTGGCGCTACTGATCCTGCCGCTGCGATGAATGCGCTGACCAGCCTTGGCGGGGCCGAAATCGCCCTGACCACCGGGGGCGGTGAGGTGATGTATCGCCCGCCCGGCCAGGACGCGATCCAGACCTATCCGCTGCCGCCCATGGTCGCGGCTGTCGATACCACAGGTGCGGGCGACAGCTTCAACGCCGGCTGGCTTGTCGCGCGGGATGCGGGTCTGCCCCCTGATCGGGCGGTGGCTTTGGCGGCGCAGCTTGCCTCGGTCGTCGTCACACATCCCGGTGCGGTGATCCCGCGCGATGCGATGCCCGATCTGGGGCTGAGGATCAGCGCATGAACTCGGGCTTTGATGCCGTGGCCGCTGCGCAAGCTCTGCTAGCGGTTCATCGCGGTGCGGCGCGCTTCCCGGGTTTAGTGCCGCCGCCCCCTGATCCAGACGCGGCCTATGCGGTTCAGCGCCATGTCATTCAGGGGCTGGGCAAAGCGGGCGCGTGGAAAATGGCGCTTCTTGCCGGACGGGACCGTCATGCGGCCGCCTTGCCGGGGCGGATGGTCTGGCCCGCAGGGGTCAGACTGCCACGCTTGCCATCAGATGCCTGTATCGAGGTCGAAACGGCACTGATCCTTGGTGCTGATCTGCCCGCAGGCGTGTCTGCATTGACGGCGATGGATGCGATTGCTGAGGTCAGATTGGCCTTTGAGCTGATCGCCCCGCGCCTTGCCGACCGCAGAACGGCAAGCCCGCTTGAGCTGATGGCTGACGGGTTTGCCTCGGCCGGGATCGTGCTTGGCGATCCGCTGCCCGGCTGGCGCGACGGGATGCGCGATCCGCTGGGGATCACGCTCTGGCTCGACGACCGGCAGGTTACCGCGCCCGAAGTGGCAGCGAGCCTGGCCGAGGCGGTGGATTTTCTGGCCTGGCTTTCCAGTCACGCGGCTGCGCAGGGGCTGCCGCTTGGCCGGGGTGACGTGATCATCACCGGGGCGCGGATCGGGCCGCTGCCCCTTGGCGATGCGCGGACAGCCCGGGCAACAGTGGATGGGGCAGGGGTGCTTGCCCGTCTTACCTGAACCGGCCTATTGCATTAGCACCGGCGCGGGCAGATAGCGGCCATTCAGATAGGCCGGTGCCGCCGAGGCAAGCGCCTCAAGCTGTCCCAGCACCTCGGCGTGGCCGCGCGCATTCAGGATCTCGAACGGTCCGCGCGGGAAGTTCAGGCCCAGCTTCAGCGCGGTGTCGATGCCTTCGCGCGTGGTGCCACCCTCGGCCAGCAACCAGCCTGCTTCGTTGACCAGGGCCGCCTCGATGCGCAGAACGATGGCTTCCGCGTCCGAGGGGGCGGGACCGGGTTGTCCGGGATGGATAAAGCCCCGGCCGGTCTTGCGGCCCAGATTGCCCTCGGCGACCTGTCGCCGCAGCGCGTCAAAAACGTGATAACGCGGATGACCCTGCATCGCCGTTGCAAGGCTTTCGGTGGCCGCCAGATTGATATCGGCACCGACCAGATCTATCAGCCCAAAGGGACCCAGCCGATAGCCAGCCGCCTGCATTGCTGCGTCGATTTCGGCCGGGTTGCGGCCCTCTTCCAACATCGCCAGTGCCTCGCCATAGAATGGCCGGGCACAGCGGTTGACGATAAAGCCGGGCCGGTCGGGACATTGGATCACCGTCTTGCCAGCTGCCTCGGTCAGGTCGCGGGCGCGGGCAAGCGCAGTGGGGGCTGTGCCGGGATGGGCAACCAGTTCGACCAGTTTCATCACCGGTGCGGGGTTGAAGAAATGCAGCCCCAGCAAGCGTTCGGGCCGGGCAAGCTGTTCGGCCATGGCCTCGACCGACAGCGAGGAGGTATTGGTTGCCAGCACCGCATCGGGTGCAACCACCGCCTCCAGCGCGGCAAAAAGCGTGCGCTTGACCTCCATCCGTTCGACCACCGCTTCGATGGCCAGATCGGCTGTACCCATTGCCTCGGGACCCTCAACGATGGTGAGACGGGATAAAATCGCCTCCATTTCGGGCTCTGTCAGCTTGCCGGCCTGAACCCTGGGTGTCAGGGCGGCGCGCAAACGGCCGGGTGCGGTCGCGCGTGCCTCGGACATGGCATCGGTCGCCAGAACGGCAAAGCCTGCGGCTGCATAGGTCTGGGCAATGCCCAGACCCATCGTGCCCAAGCCGATGACGGCAATGGTGGTCATAGCGGAACCTCATTTTTTTCACATATCATGCCGGCCGCGCAAAATCTTTCAAGTTTGAAATTTTAAACTTGAAATGTTTCCGATTCGCAGGCAGCTTTTCTTCAAGGGTCGTCGTTGCACGGGGAGGTGCCGGATGAAAATCTTGTGTATGGGTGGGGGACCTGCGGGCCTCTATTTCGCCATCTCGATGAAACTGCGCGACCCGTCGCATCAGATCACGGTGCTGGAGCGGAACAAGGCCAATGACACCTTTGGCTGGGGCGTGGTTCTGTCCGACGACGCGCTGGGGCGGATGCAAAAGAACGATCCCGTCAGCACCGAGGCGATCCGCAGCCATTTTGCCTATTGGGACGATATCGCCGTCGTGCATGACGGCGTGCGGACCGTTTCGGGCGGGCATGGCTTTGCCGGTATCGGCCGCAAGCAGATGCTGATCCTGCTGCAAGAGCGTGCCCGCGAACTGGGCGTCGATCTGCGGTTTGAGGCCGAGTTCCGCTCGGCCGAGGAATATCGCAAGGAATATGACCTCGTCGTAGGGTGCGACGGCATCAACAGCCTTGTGCGCAAGGAATATTCCGATGTCTTCCAGCCCGACATCGACCTGCGCCGCTGCAAGTTTATCTGGCTGGGCACGCATCAGAAATTCGACGACGCCTTTACCTTTATCTTTGAACGGACCGAGCATGGCTGGGTCTGGGCGCATGTCTATCAGTTCGATGACAACACCGCGACCTTTATCGTCGAGACCCTGCCCGAGACCTGGGACAAGCTTGGTTTTGCCGACATGTCCAAAGAGGAATCGGTTGAAACCTGCCGTCGGATCTTTGAACGTCATCTCGGCGGCCATGAGCTGATGTCGAATGCGGCGCATTTGCGCGGCTCGGCAGTCTGGATCCAGTTTCCGCGCGTCATCTGCGAAAAGTGGTATCACGAGAATGTCGTCCTGATGGGCGATGCGGCAGCCACCGGGCATTTCTCGATCGGTTCCGGCTCGCGACTGGCCTTTGACAGCGCCATCGCGCTGGCTGAATACCTGCATTCCGAACCAACCATGGAGCGCGCCTTTGAGCGCTATCAGGAAGAGCGCCGGGTTGAGGTTCTGCGCCTGCAATCGGCGGCACGCAACAGCCTTGAATGGTTTGAGCAGGTCGAGCGTTACCTTGACATGGAGCCGGTGCAGTTCGCTTATTCCCTGCTGACCCGCTCGCAACGGATCAGCCATGAAAACCTGCGCCTGCGTGATCCTGAATGGCTTGGTCAGGCCGAGGACTGGTTTCAGGAACGCGCAGGCGGGCAAAAGGGACGGCGGCCGATGTTCGCGCCTTTCAAACTGCGCGATATGCAATTGGAAAACCGCGTCGTCGTCTCGCCTATGGCGCAATATAAGGCGGTGGACGGCTGTCCGACCGATTGGCACTTTGTCCATTATGCCGAACGTGCCAAGGGTGGCGCGGGGCTGGTCTATACCGAGATGACCTGCGTTTCGCCCGAGGGGCGGATCACCCCCGGCTGTCCTGGCCTCTATGCCCCCGAACATGAGGCGGCGTGGAAACGCATCGTCGATTTCACCCATGCCGAGACACGGGCCAGAATCTGCATGCAGATCGGTCACTCGGGTCGCAAAGGCTCGACCCAGGTCGGGTGGGAGGACGCTGATCGTCCGCTGCTCTCGGGGAACTGGCCGCTGCTTTCGGCAAGTGCGATCCCGTGGCAAGACGGGAACGCGGTACCCAAGGCCATGGACCGCGCTGATATGGACATGGTGCGCGATCAGTTCGTCGCCGCGACGCGGATGGCGGCGCGTGCGGGCTTTGACATGGTCGAGCTTCACGCCGCGCATGGCTATCTGATCTCAAGCTTCATCTCGCCGCTGTCGAACCGGCGCGAGGATGAATACGGCGGCAGTCTTGAAAACCGGATGCGCTATCCGCTTGAGGTATTCCGTGCCATGCGCGCGGTCTGGCCAGACCAAAAGCCGATATCGGTACGTATCTCGGCTAATGACTGGGTCGGCGATGAAGGCGTGACACCCGAAGAAGCGGTCGAGATCGCGCGGATGTTCTCGGATGCCGGTGCCGATATCATCGACGTATCGGCCGGCCAGACCAGCACCGGGGCGCGGCCCATCTATGGCCGGATGTTCCAGACCCCCTTCAGCGACCGTATCCGCAACGAGGCGGGGCTTGCCACCATGGCTGTCGGCAATATCACCGAGGCCGATCAGGTGAACGGCATCCTGCTGGCTGGCCGGGCCGATCTGGTCTGTCTCGCCCGACCGCATCTGACCGATCCTTACTGGACGCTGCATGCGGCCATCGAGGCCGGGGACGACGCGACGCAATGGCCCTTGCCCTATCTGGCGGGCCGCAGTCAGGCGCTGCGCCTGCGCAGCCGCGCACAAGAGGCGATCCGGGTATGACATCGGTCGCGGGGAAACGGGTGCTGATCACCGGAGGCGGCACCGGCGTCGGTGCCGATCTGGCGCGCGCCTTTGCCGGGGCAGGGGCCGAGGTGGTGATCTGTGGTCGCCGCATGGTGCCCTTGCAGGCGGTCTCGGAACGCACCGGCGTCCGCGCTGTCACCGCCGATGTGACGGATGAGGCCAGCGTCAAGGCGATGTTCGCCGAGGCTGGCCCCTGCGATATCGTCATCGCCAACGCCGGGGCGGCGGACAGCGCGCCGTTGGGCCGTACCTCGCTTGACCAGTGGAACGCCATGCTGGCGGTGAATCTGACCGGCACCTTTCTGACCTTTCGCGAGGGGTTGGCGCAACTGTCCGGCTGGGGCCGGCTGATCGCCGTTGCCTCGACCGCCGGGCTGCGCGGCTATGCCTATGTCGCGCCCTATGCGGCTGCCAAACATGGCGTTGTTGGTCTTGTGCGCAGCCTTGCGCTGGAGGTGGCGAAAAAGCCCGTGACCGTGAACGCGCTTTGCCCCGGTTTCCTTGAGACCGAGATGACCGAACGCTCGATCGCCAATATCATGGACAAGACCGGGAAAAGCCGCGATCAGGCGCTTGCCGCCCTGACAGCGACCAATCCGCAGGAACGGCTGATCCAGCCTGCCGAGGTCAGTGCCGCGGCGCTGTGGCTTTGCGCCCCGGGGTCAGAAGGGATCAACGGTCAGGCCATCGCTATCGCGGGGGGTGAGACATGACCGACCCTCTGTCAAAGCGGCGGCTGAAACTGTGGATCCGCCTTTTGGGCGTTACCCGCGCGGCCGAGGGTGAGCTGCGCGAATTCCTGCGCCTGCGCCATGACACGACATTGCCGCGTTTTGACGTGATGGCGGCGCTGTATCGTCGGCGCGAAGGTATCACCATGGGTGAGCTTAGCCGGATGCTGCTCGTCTCGAACGGCAATGCGACGGCGGTGGTGGACCGGCTGGAAAAGGACGGGCTGGCGCGGCGCACCCCATCCGAAACGGACCGGCGCACGGTGCTGGTCGCGCTGACGCCCGAAGGGCTGGCGGCCTTTGAAGGCTTTGCCGCCGATCACGAGGCCGAGGTGAACCGCATCTTTGCCAACCTGACCGAAGAAGACATCGACCAGCTCACCGAGATCCTCAAGCGTATGGGAGGCGCGAAATGACCGAACTGGCCGGGCTGAAACCCCAGCATTTCCTGTGGGAGGTGCAGGACCGCATCGCCACCATCCGCCTGAACCGCCCCGAGCGAAAGAACCCGCTGACCTTTGAAAGCTATGCCGAGCTGCGCGATACTTTCCGCGCGCTGCCCTATGCCACCGATGTCGATGTGGTGGTGCTGGCCTCGAACGGCGGGAATTTCTGTTCGGGCGGGGATGTTCATGACATCATCGGCCCGCTTGTTGGCATGGATATGAAAGGGCTGCTGGCATTCACCCGCATGACCGGTGATCTGGTCAAGGCGATGATTGCTTGCAGCAAGCCGATCATCGCAGCGGTCGACGGGATCTGCGTCGGGGCGGGTGCGATCCTTGCCATGGCCTCGGATCTGCGGCTGGCGACGCCCGAGGCGAAATGCGCCTTTCTTTTTACCCGGGTCGGGCTTGCGGGCTGCGACATGGGTGCCTGTGCCATGCTGCCGCGTATCATCGGTCACGGCCGCGCGGCCGAGCTGCTTTACACCGGCCGGGTGATGAATGCCGAGGAGGGCCACGCCTGGGGCTTCTGGAACACCCTGCACGAGCCGGGCGCGCTGGAGGACGCTGCCCAGACCATGGCGCGGCGTCTGGCTGCCGGGCCGGTCTTTGCCCATGGCATCACCAAGACCCAGCTTAATCAGGAATGGAGCATGGGGCTTGAGCAGGCCATCGAGGCCGAGGCGCAGGCGCAGGCGATCTGCATGCAGACCCGCGACTTTGAGCGCGCCTATCGTGCCTTCGTCGCCAAGGAAAAGCCGGTGTTTCAGGGGGACTGACCGGCAGAAGCCAAGGGCTGCTCATACGAGATGGGAACGCGCAAGATGGACAAGAGCTTTCTGGACTGGCCGTTTTTCGAGGCCCGCCACCGTGAACTGGCAGCGGCGCTCGAAGATTGGAGCGTGAAGCATTTGCCCGCCGATCACGGCGACACCGACGCTGCCTGCAAGGGGCTGGTCGCCGCGCTGGGCCAGGCAGGGTTCCTGCGTCACAGCGGTGCGAACGAGGGTGAGCGGCTGGACGTTCGCAGCCTTTGCCTGATCCGCGAAACGCTGGCGCGCCACGACCCTCTGGCCGATTTCGCCTTTGCCATGCAGGGGCTTGGCATGGGGGCGGTCACGCTGTTTGGTACGCCAGACCAGCGCAAATGGCTTGAGCGGACCCGGGCGGGACAGGCAATCTCGGCCTTTGCGCTGACCGAGCCGGGCGCGGGTTCGGATGTTGCCAGCACCGCGACCACGGCCGAGCGCACCCCCGGCGGCTGGCGGTTGAGCGGCGAGAAAACCTATATCTCGAACGGCGGGATTGCCGATCTGTATGTGATCTTTGCCCGTACGGGTGAGGCGCCGGGTGCGCGGGGCCTGTCGGCCTTTCTGATGCCCGCCGACAGCACCGGACTGTCGGTTGCCGAACGGATCGAGGTGATCGCCCCTCATCCGCTGGCGCGGCTGAAGCTTGCCGGGGTCGAGCTGCCCGAGGCGGCGCTGATCGGCCAGCCGGGTGAGGGGTTCAAGATCGCCATGTCCGTCCTTGACGTCTTTCGCCCGACCGTGGGTGCTGCGGCGCTCGGCATGGCGCGGCGCGCGCTTGATGAGGCGCTGGCGCGGGTCGCCCGCCCGCGCGCCGGTGGCGGTACGCTGGCCGATTACCAGATCGTACAGGGCCATCTGGCCGATATGGCGCTGAAGGTCGATGCGGCGGCGCTGCTGATCTATCGCGCCGCATGGACCAAGGATCAGGGCGCGACCCGCATTACCCGCGAAGCGGCCATGGCCAAGCTTTATGCCACAGAGGCTGCGCAAGAGGTGATCGATACCGCCTTGCAGCTGCATGGCGGGGACGGGGTGCGCTGCGGCAGCACGGTCGAGGCGCTTTATCGCGATATCCGCGCCCTGCGCATCTACGAAGGGGCAAGCGACGTCCAGCGGGTGGTCATCGCGCGGAGTGTGCTAGCATGATCTATCGCCGCCGTATCCAGATCGAATTCAACCATTGCGATCCGGCGGGGATCGTCTTTTACCCCCGTTACTTTGAAATGCTGAACTCGGTGATCGAGAATTTTTTCGCCGAAGTCCTGACCTATCCCTTTACCCGCATTCATATCGAGGAAAACTGCGCCGTTCCCACCGTGCGTATCGAGGCGAGCTTTCATGCCCCCTCGCGTCTGGGTGAGATCGTCGAATTCACGCTGGCGGTCGAAGATGTCGGCCGCTCCAGTGCAAAGCTGGCTCTTGAGGCAAGTGCGGGCGGCCAGGTCCGTCTGAACTGTGCCTCGACCCTTGTATGGGTTAAGCCCGAGGGCCGCGCGGCGCCCTGGCCCGAGCCGATCCGCCGCAAGATGATCGCGTTCATGGAGGCAAGCGATGGTGCATGAGGTTCTGCATCCGAAAAACTGGAAGGCGACGCCGGGATATTCCAACGGCGTGGCCGCTACCGGACGGATGGTGTTCACCGGTGGCATGATCGGCTGGAACGATCAGCAAGAATTCGAGACCGATGATTTCGCCGGACAGGTGCGCACGGCGCTGCAATCCATCGTCGCGGTTCTGGCCGAGGCCGGTGCGCGCCCTGAACATCTGGTGCGCCTGACCTGGTATGTGACCGACAAGCGCGAATATCTCGCGGCGCTCAAGGATATAGGCCAGGCCTACAAGGATGTCATCGGCCGACACTACCCGGCCATGGCTTTGGTTCAGGTCGTGGCCCTGGTCGAGGACCGGGCCAAGGTCGAGATCGAGGCGACCGCCGTGATCCCCGCCTGACAACAACAGCATGTCCGCGGGCCAAGGCACGTCAAGATGTCCGCCCGCCCAACAGGGAGACAGAAAATGACCGGCAATCCACCGCTTGGACCCTCGGCCCATGTCGATACTTTTCCACGCGACAACCTGCCGCCGGCCGAGCTGTGGCCGCAGCTGTTGCTCGATGGTTTTGATTATCCCGAATACCTGAACGCCGCGGTCGAACTGACCGACCGCATGGTCGAAAAGGGCTTTGGCGACAATGTCGCGCTGATCGGCAATGGCCGTATCCGCAGCTACAAGGAACTGACCGACTGGACCAACCGCATCGCTCATGCGCTGGTCGAGGATTTCGGCGTCAAGCCCGGCAACCGGGTGCTGATCCGTTCGGCCAACAACCCGGCGATGGTGGCCTGTTGGCTGGCCGCGACCAAGGCAGGGGCGGTGGTCATCAACACCATGCCGATGCTGCGCGCGGGCGAGCTGGAAAAGATCATCGACAAGGCGCAGGTCACCCACGCGCTTTGCGATACCCGGCTGATGGACGAACTGGCGCTGGCCGCCAAGGACAGCCGCTATCTGAAAACCGTGGTCGGTTTTGACGGCTCCGCCAATCACGATGCCGAACTGGACCGCGCGGCCCTGTCCCATTCCGTACGGTTCGGGGCAGTGCGCACCGGGCGGGACGATGTGGCGCTGTTGGGTTTTACCTCGGGCACCACGGGCGAGCCCAAGGCGACCATGCATTTCCACCGCGATATCCTGATTATCGCTGATGGCTATGCCAAAGAGGTATTAAACGTCACGCCCGAGGATGTGTTTATCGGCAGCCCGCCTTTGGCCTTTACCTTTGGTCTTGGGGGGCTTGCGGTCTTTCCGCTGCGCTTTGGCGCCTCGGCGACCTTGCTAGAGAATGCAACCCCCGCGAACATGATCGAGATCATCCAGAAATACCGCGCCACCATCTGCTTTACCGCGCCGACCGCCTATCGCGTGATGATGCAGGCAATGGATCAGGGGGCGGATCTGTCCAGTCTGCGTGCCGCCGTCTCGGCGGGCGAGACGCTGCCCGCTCCGGTCTATGATGAATGGATGGCGCGGACCGGCAAGCCCATGCTCGACGGTATCGGTTCGACCGAGATGCTGCATATCTTTCTGACCAACCGTTTCGGGGACAGCCGGCCCGCTTGTACGGGCCGCCCGGTCAAGGGCTATGAGGCCCGCATCATCGGTCCGGACGGCAAAGAGGTACCAGCGGGTGAGACGGGACGGCTGGCGGTGCGCGGCCCGGTCGGCTGTCGCTATCTGTCGGATCACAAGAACCAGCGCGCCTATGTGCAGGATGGCTGGAACCTGACCGGCGACAGTTTCTGGCGCGACGAACAGGGCTATTACCACTTTGCCGCCCGTACCGACGGTATCATCGTCTCATCGGGCTACAACATCGCCGGTCCCGAGGTCGAGGCGGCGTTGCTTGCCCATCCCGATGTTCTGGAATGCGCCGTGGTAGGCGCCCCCGACGAGGCGCGTGGTCAGATCGTCGAGGCGCATGTTGTTCTGCGCTCTGGTGTCCTGGCGGATGAGCTGATGATAAAATGCCTGCAGGATCACGTGAAATCCGTGATCGCTCCGTTCAAATATCCGCGCCGCGTGGTCTTTACCGAGGGTTTGCCCAAAACCGACAGCGGCAAGATCCAACGCTTTCGCCTGTTGCAGGGGCGGGTGTGACAAAGAACGGATGCGGGCTGGAAAGGCGTTGCAGCCCGCGACCGCATCATAAAAACATGTGACGACAATCGTCGCTTCAAACAGGGAGTCCAAGATGAAACTGAAAAGGTTGCTGATCTGCGGCGTTGCGGCCGTGGCCCTTGCGGGGGCTGCGCAGGCCGAAGGCGTCAAGGTCGGGATGATCACCACTCTGTCGGGCGGCGGTGCCGGTCTGGGCGTCGATACGCGTGACGGCTTTCTGCTGGCGCTGAAAAATGCTGGCGATGCCGCCAAACAGGTCGAGCTGGTGATCGAGGACGACCAGCAGAAACCGGATGTCGCGGTTCAGATCGCTGACAAGATGATCCAGTCCGAACAGGTGGACGTGCTGACCGGCATCGTCTGGTCTAACCTTGCCATGGCGGTGGTTCCGGCAGCGGTGGCGCAGGGCAAGTTCTACCTTTCGACCAATGCCGCGCCGTCGCAGCTGGCCGGTGCGGGGTGCAACCCGAAATATTTCTCGGTCTCGTATCAGAACGACAACCTGCATGAGGCGGCTGGCGCCTATGCGACCGATGCCGGCATCGGCAAGATGTTCATCATGGCCCCGAACTATCCGGCCGGACAGGATTCCCTGTCTGGCTTCAAGCGTTATTATAAGGGCGAGGTTGCCAACGAGGTTTATACCCAGGTCGGTCAGACCGACTATGCCGCCGAGATCGCCCAGATCCGCAACAGCGACGCGGATGCGGTGTTCTTTTTCCTGCCCGGGGGCATGGGCATCGCCTTTATGAAGCAATATGCCGAATCCGGCGTCGGCAAGCCGGTGATCGGCCCTGCCTTCAGCTTTAGCCAGGACATCCTGCCTGCGGTCGGGGATGCGGCGCTGGGGGTCAGGAACACCGCGCAATGGTCGCATGATCTTGACAACCCGGCGAACAAGGCCTTTGTCGAAAGCTTCCAGGCGGAATATGGCCGGTTGCCCTCGCTTTACGCGGCGCAGGCCTATGACACCGCGAACCTGCTGCTTTCGGCGGTCGCCAAGGCGGATGTGGCGGATGCCGACGCCTTTCGCGCGGCCCTGACCGAGGCCGATTTTCCCAGCGTGCGCGGCAAGTTCAGCTTTGGCCCGAACCAGCACCCCATCCAGGACTACTACGTTCGCGAGGTGGTGAAAGAGGGCGATGTTCTCACCAACAAGATCATCGGCCCCGCCATGACCGATCATGGCGATGCCTACGCCGAGCAGTGCAAGATGTAAGCTTGGCCGGGTCGGGTCCCTGCGATCCGGCCCCCCGGCAAATCGGGAGAGAGTACGGTGATGCTTCTGGCCGAGCAGGCGCTGAACGGCCTGCAATACGGAATGATGCTGTTTTTGATGGCGGCAGGGCTGACGCTGGTTTTCGGCGTCATGGGCCTGATCAACCTTGCCCACGGATCGCTTTACATGACCGGCGCTTTTGCCTGTGCGGCGGTGGCGGCGGCCACCGGCTCGTTCTGGCTGGGGCTGGTCGCCAGTCTGGCCGCAGCGGCGGCGGCAGGCGCGCTGGTCGAGGTCGCGGTGATCCGCAGGTTATACGCCCGCGACCATCTTGATCAGGTTCTGGCAACCTTTGCGCTGATCCTGATCTTTTCCGAAGGGGCGAGGTGGCTCTTTGGCTCGTTCCCGCTGTATCTCAAGCTGCCGCCGTCGCTGTCGGGCGCGGTGGTGCTGCCGGGCGGGCTGCATTATCCGCTGTTCCGGCTGGTCATCATCGGCTTTGGCGCTGCGGTGGCAGTGGGGTTGTGGTGGCTCATCACCCGTACCCGGCTGGGCATTCGCATCCGCGCGGGCGAGGCTGACCGCGAGATGATCGGCGCTTTGGGTGTCGATATCGCCCGGCTCTACACCATCGTCTTTGCGCTTGGCGCGGCGCTGGCGGGCTTTGCCGGGGCGCTGGTCGGCTCGATCCAGTCGGTGCAGGTCGGTATGGGCGAGCCTGTGCTGATCCTTGCCTTTGTCGTGGTGGTGATCGGCGGTATCGGTTCGATCAAGGGCGCGTTTGTCGGGGCGCTGCTTGTCGGGATGACCGACACGCTGGGCAAGGCGCTTTTGCCCGGGCTTTTGTCGCAGGTCGTCGAGGCATCAAGCGCCAAGACTGTCGGCGCCTCGCTGGCCTCGGTGCTGATCTATGTGCTGATGGCCGTGGTGCTGATCATGCGGCCGCAGGGACTTTTCGGGGCAAGGGGCTGAACCATGGGCGAACTGCTGAACCGCGACGCCATCATCAATCTGGTGATCTTTGCCCTGCTGGTCGCCGTGGCGCTGGGTGCGCATCTGGCCGGGGATGGCTTTACCGTCACGCTGGCAACCAAGGCCGCGATATTCGGCCTTGCCGGGGTCGGGCTGAACCTTGCGTTGGGCTATGGCGGACTGATCTCGTTCGGGCATGCCGCCTTTTTCGGGATCGGGGGCTATGTGACCGGCATCCTTGCCAGCCATGCCAGCAGCGGCATGCCGGTCGTGACGCTGCCCTTTACCATCATGGGCAGTAACGAGATGCTGGGCATCTGGCCTGTGGCCATGCTTGCGGGCGGGGTGGCTGCACTGGCGATCGGGGCGCTGTCGCTGCGCACCTCGGGCGTCTATTTCATCATGGTCACGCTGGCCTTTGCGCAGATGCTTTACTATTTCGCCATCAGCTGGTCGCGCTATGGCGGCGAGGACGGGCTAAGCTTTTACGTCCGCAACACGTTCCCGGGGCTGAACACCTTTGCCCCGATCCAGTATTTCGCCATCTGTGCCGTGCTGCTGGCGCTGGCGCTGGTCTTTACCGCTGTGGTTACGCAGTCGCGCTTTGGCCTTGCCTTGCAGGCGGCGCGGCAGAACAGCCAGCGCGCCGTCGCGGTCGGCATCCGGCCCTATGCGATCCGGCTGACGGCCTTTGTGCTGTCGGGGATGATCGTCGGCCTGGCGGGGTCGCTTTATGCCGACCTGAACCGCTTTGTCAGTCCGGCCATGCTGTCCTGGCACATGTCGGGCGAGATCATGGTCTTTGTCATCCTGGGCGGAGTCGGGCGCCTGTGCGGTCCGGTGGCCGGCGCGGCGATCTATATTCTGCTGGAGCATGTTCTGGGCGGGATCAGCGATTACTGGCAGGCGCTTCTGGGTCTGCTGCTGCTTGGCATCGTACTGTTTGCACCCGGCGGCCTGATCGGCATTGTCACGCGGAGGGGCCGTCATGCCTGAGCCCAAGCTGAACGAACCCATTCTTGAAATCCGGGGCCTGCGCAAAGCTTTTGGCGCGCTGGTCGCCACCGATGACGTCAGCCTTGATCTGCGCCCGGGCGAAATTCACGCCCTGATCGGCCCCAACGGCGCCGGAAAATCCACGCTGATCAAGCAGATCGTCGGAGAGATCCGGCCCAACTCCGGCTCCATCCGGTTCGAGGGGCAGGTGATCGACGGGCTTGATGCCGCCGCGCGGGCGCGGTTGGGGCTTGCGCGCAGCTTTCAGGTGTCATCCGTGATCCCGGATTTTACCGTGCTGCAAAACGTCATGCTGGCGGTTGCCGGGGCCAGCGGTGCGGTGTTCCGCTTTCACCGCCCGGCGCTTTCCGATCGCAAGCTGACCGAGCCGGCGTTGTTCCATATCGAGCAGGCCGGCCTTGCCGACCGCCATCTGGTTCAGGCGGCGAAGCTGTCGCATGGCGAGCGGCGCAAGCTGGAAATCGCAATGGCGCTGGCGTTGCGGCCGCGCGCCTTTCTGCTGGATGAGCCGATGGCGGGTATGGGGCTGGAGGGCGGGCGCCAGCTGACCTCGATTCTGTCCGAACTGCGCAACGAGGCCCCGATCCTGCTGGTCGAACATGACATGGACGCGGTCTTTGCGCTGGCCGACCGCATCTCGGTGCTGGTCTATGGCCGTATCATCGCCACCGGCAGCGTGGCCGAGATCCGCGCCAACCCCGAGGTGCGGCGCTCTTATCTGGGAGAGGACGCATGACCCGGCTGCTGGAACTGCGCGACCTGACGGCCTCTTACGGTCCGGTGCAGGCGCTCTTTGGCATCTCGCTTGACCTTGACGAAGGGCAGGTGGTGGCGCTGATGGGCCGCAATGGCATGGGCAAGACAACCACTATCCGCTGTATCAGCCGCCTGCTGCCCCATTCCGGGGGTGAGCTGCGGTTTGCGGATCGTGACCTTGCGTCCCTGTCGGCTCCGCGGGTGGCGCGGCTGGGTGTCGGGCTGGTGCCCGAAGGGCGGCGCTGTTTCGGTCCGCTGACCGTGGCCGAAAATCTGACCGTTGCCGCGCGGCCCGGCCCCTGGGACATGGCGCGGGTCTGTGCACTGTTCCCGCGCCTGCAAGAGCGTATGGGCCAGATCGCGCGCACCCTGTCAGGCGGAGAGCAGCAGATGCTGGCGATTGGCCGCGCCCTGATGACCAACCCGCGGCTTCTGATCCTTGATGAGGCGACCGAGGGTCTGGCCCCGGTGGTGCGGCAAGAGATCTGGGCGGGCGTGCGTCAGCTCAAGGCCGAAGGGCTGTCGATCCTGCTTGTGGACAAGTCACTTTCCGAGATTGCATCGGTTGCAGATCGCGCAGTGGTTGTTGAACGTGGCGCGACGGTCTGGCAAGGCGGTATCACCGACCTCACGCCGGATCTGACTGATCGTTATCTAGGAGTGTAAAAAGTTATGGCAATCTATCGTGGTATGAACCGGCAACAGCTGGATGCGGCCTATAACAACTCGGCCCGGGTTGCGGATTTCCCGGGGCTGATGCGTGAATTGCGTGCCCGCAGCGAGGTGTTCTATTCCACGCAGGATTGCCGCCGGGACCTGCGCTATGGCACCAGCGCCCGCCAGACCTATGACTGGATTTCGTGCGGCAAGCCGAATGCGCCGGTCTTTGTCTTTATCCACGGCGGCTATTGGCAGAACTGCGTCAAAGAGGATTTCGCCTATTCCGCCGCCGGTCCTCTGGCGCATGGCTATGACGTGATCCTGGCCGAATACACGCTGGCGCCCGAGGCCTCGATGACCCGGATCGTGACCGAGATCGGTCAGCTTCTGGACCATCTTGTCCCTCAGATCGCCGGACGGCCGCTGTGTCTGTCCGGTCATTCGGCGGGCGGGCATCTGGCCGCCAGCCATCGCAGCCATCCCGCCGTGACCCGGGTCATGCCGATCAGCGGGCTTTACGATCTTGAGCCGATCAGCCTTGGTCAGCTGAACGACAATCTGCGCCTCACTCCGGAAGAAATCGCTGCCTACAGTCCCCAGCATCACATCGGCCCCGGTGCGCCGATGCTGATCACGGTCGGCGGTGGAGAGCTGCCCGAACTGATCCGCCAATCCGACGAATATGCCGCCGCCTGTCAGCAGGCGGGCGAACAGGCCGGGCTGCTGCATGTCAAGGATTGTGACCACTTTCAGGTGCTCGACGATCTCGCCGATCCTGCCGGTGCGCAACTGACCGCCCTGACCGCAAGGCCCTGACCCGTATCATGAAACCGGCCGCCTGACCGCAGGTGGCCGGTTTCGCATATTGGCGGGACGGGGGATCAGGTCGCTTTCCTGCCGTCGCTGTTCTGACGGGAAAGCTGCGCCTCAAGCGCCTCGGCGAAACGGTCGAAATCCTCGGCAAAGGCGGTCAGCCGCGGTTCGGCCCAATCCGAGACCACCTCTCGGATCAGCTCGTGTTTGACGCGCTGGATCTCGGCAAAGATGCGGTCGCCCGACTTGGTGCGTCGCAGGACTGCGCGGCGCGCATCCTCTTGCGCAACCTCGCGGATCAGAAAGCCTTGCCGGACCAGTTCCGCCACCAGCCGGCTGGCGCGTGAGGGATCAATGCGCAGCTGTCGGGCGATATCGCCAACCGAAACCTCGGCCGAAGGGTCAGGCCCCTTGCTGCCCGGCTGCCCGGGCACCAGCCCCAGCGCATCGAGGTCAGAAATATCCAGCATTGGCGCGACGTTCTGCAAGGCAAGCCGACCAATGATGCGCCGCCTGATCAGCGTGCGCATCCGCCCCATCGCGGTCGAGATGCGGGCGATCCCCTCTGTCCGGCTGGTGTCCTGCATCAGTGCCTTTCCGCTGACTTTCCTGCGGCTAAATATGTGCTATTGACATATATATGCCAAAGTCACATATTCTGCAACGCATAGTTTTGGTCCGCGACCGGTTTCGTGGCGTTCAGTCAGGTTTTTCCAGTTATGTTACAATCCGCAGCACCCGGCCCCGCCGGGATCGGCCATCGGCGCCGTACGATCATTTTTTGTTTCCTCATGCTCAGCATGTTCATGGCGACGCTGGACAACCAGGTTGTTTCGACCGCGTTGCCGACCATCGTGGGCGAGTTCGGCGCCATTGAGCGTTTTGGCTGGGTTGGCTCGGCCTATCTGCTGGCACAGGCGGCGATCATGCCGGTTTATGGCAAGCTGGGCGATCTGTTCGGGCGCAAATATGTGATGATCTTTGCGGTCGCGCTTTTCACGCTTGGCTCGGTCGTTTGCGGGCTTGCATGGTCGATGAACAGCCTGATTGCCGCGCGGGCCTTTCAGGGGCTGGGCGCGGGCGGGATCATGGTTTCGATCTTTTCGATCAACGCCGACCTGTTCGAGCCGCGCCAGCGCGCACGGTATCAAAGCTTTTCCAGTCTGGTGCTGATGGCCTCGGGCTCGGTCGGGCCGACGCTTGGCGGCATGATGAGCCAGCATCTGGGCTGGCGCTCGATCTTTCTTATCAACTTGCCGATTGGGATGGTGGCGCTGCTGGGTCTTGCGCT
Source organism: Paracoccus sp. J56 (assembly GCF_019633685.1). Lineage (NCBI taxonomy): Bacteria > Pseudomonadati > Pseudomonadota > Alphaproteobacteria > Rhodobacterales > Paracoccaceae > Paracoccus > Paracoccus sp. J56. Next base: position 137,013 of record NZ_JAFL01000005.1, on the reverse strand, counting down.
GCTGCTGCCGCAAAGAAGGCCCCAACGCCAGCCCAGGGTTGATTATCTGGGCGCGCTGACGCTAGCCGTCGCGATTGCGGGGATCGTGCTATGGGCCGACAGCCAGTCTCTGTTCGGCTCGCTCACCTCGGTCCCGGCGCTGGCGCTGCCGGTGATTTCAGCCGGGGCTCTGGCGCTGTGGCTGGCGATCGAGCGCCGGGTGCCCGAGCCTATCATCCCGCTAAACCTGTTCCGCGACCGCAACTTTTCGCTGTTGCTGATCGTCGCGGCCACCAGTGGCGGTATCGCAATCGGCATGGTCAATTATCACGCGCTGTTCTTGCAGATGACAACCGGGCTGTCGCCGGCGTCGGCTGGGCTGTTCTTTATCGCCGTCACCACCGGGATTGCCATCGGCTCGCTGACGGCGGGGCGGCTGATCTCGGCCACCGGGCGTTACAAGCCCTGGCTGGTGCTTGGCCTCAGCCTGGCGCTGGCCAGCCTGACCGGGCTTGCCAGTCTGCCGCTGCATGTGCCGTTCTGGGCGGTCGCAGCATTGCTGATGGGGCAGGGCATGGCCATTGGGCTGGGCCAGCAGGCGCCGATTATCGGCGTGCAGATTGCATCTCCGTCCCAGGATGTGGGTGCGGCGACAGGGGCCGTGACCCTGACCCGTATGGCAGGCGCATCGCTTGCGATCTCGGTCTATGGGGCCATCCTGTCGGACCGGCTGGCACAGACCACCATCCATGGCGCTGGCGCGCTGGCCGAGATGACGCCTGATCGGATGTCGATGCTGGCCGCCCCGCAACGCGAGGCAGTGGCAGCGGCGTTCCGCGACGCTTTTGTCTGGGTATATCTGTCGGCGGTAGTGATCGCGGCGGTCGGGCTGTTGGCGGCCGCGATGCTGCGCCCGACGATGCTTGCCCCCAGTCGACCTGCCGGACCTGTCATGGGCGGCGTGCGGCCCGAGCTGGGTGCGGCCCCGATCGCCCATTCTTCGCGATAAAGGGCCACACCGGCACGGGGCCGCACCGGCGCGCCTTTGCTGCCCTGTTAAGCCGCGCGGCGCAGCCGGGTCGCGGCTGCCTCGGCCAGATCAATGAGCAGGGTCCGGCTTTCCTCCCACCCAAGGCAACCGTCGGTAATGCTTTGGCCATAGACAGGCGGCGCGCCGGGAACCAGATCCTGCCGGCCCGCGACCAGATTGCTTTCCAGCATCAGGCCGCGAATGCGATGCTCGCCCCCGCGGATCTGGGCCGCGACATCGGCGCTGACCTCGATCTGCCGGGCCGGGTCCTTGCTGCTGTTGGCGTGGCTGGCGTCGATAACGATGCCCGGATCAATGCCAGCCCGCCTGGCGGCCTCGGCAACCTGCGCGACATGGGCGGTGCTGTAATTCGGCCCGTCATGACCACCGCGCAGCACGACATGGCAGGCGTCATTGCCGGTGGTGGTGGCGATGGCGGCGCGGCCTTCGGCGGTGATGGCCGGGAAGCTGTGCGGGCGCGCGGCCGAGCGGATCGCATCCAGCGCCACCTGCACCCCGCCATCCGTGCCGTTTTTGAACCCGACCGGACAGGACAGCCCCGAGGCAAGCTGGCGATGTATCTGGCTTTCGGTGGTGCGTGCGCCAATTGCACCCCAGGCGATGAGATCGGCAAGGTACTGCGGCAGGATCGGGTCCAGGAATTCGGTCGCCGCTGGCAGGCCCATGCGGTTGATATCCAAAAGCAGGCGCCGGGCCATCGGCAGACCGTCCTCGATCCGGTCCGAGCCGTCCAGATGGGGGTCGTTGATCAACCCCTTCCAGCCGACGGTCGTACGCGGCTTTTCGAAATAGACCCGCATGACGATCTCCAGCCGGTCGCCAAGCGCGCGGCGCAGCTCGGCCAGACGTGCGGCGTAATCCAGCGCCGCCTTGGTGTCGTGGATCGAGCAGGGCCCGGCAATGACCAGCAGACGCTCATCCTGTCCCGACAGAATGGCACGGATCGCAGCGCGGCTGTCAGCCACAGTACGCGAGATGGCCTCGTCCCGGGGCAGGGCGGCCGCCAATGCGGCTGGCTCGGGCAAAGGGCGAAGGGTGACGATATGCAGGTTTTCGGTCTGGATGGTCATGGTTCTTTCCTGGAGAGAAAGGCCGGACCGGAAGCGTATCAAACAGAAAAGCCGCCGGTCTGGCCAGCGGCTTCGGGGTTTGTGATCGCGCCTGAGCGCTACACGGCCACCCACGTCCGCTGGGGACAGCGGAACCAATAAAACGAGGTGGTGTAGGGCTTCATCTGCGACATGCCTTCTGCATAGCCGCGCCGTAACCGCTTGTCACGCGAAATCTGATGGGAACAGTCTGCCAGATATCTGCGTCATTTCCTGCAATCTACGTGTTCAGGATTTTGAGCAATTCAGGTTGAGAATCGTCCGGCCCTGCGCCAGATCTGTCAGCCGGCGCGGATAGGCGGCGGCATGGATCGGCGGGGGCAGGATGAATTACCCGGACACGCAGCTTTTGATTGATGGAACCTGGCGGCCGGCGCGCGATGGGCGTGGCCTGCCGGTGTTGAACCCGGCCACGGGGGCCGAGATCGGCCGCGTCGCCTGTGCCGGTATCGCCGATCTGGACGAGGCGCTGGCCGCCGCGAACCGCGCCTTTGCGGAATGGCGGCTCAGCTCTCCGCTGTATCGTTCGGATCTGATGCGCAAGGCGGCGGCGCTGCTGCGTGAGCGGGCCGAGGCGATTGCCGCGATCATGGTGGCCGAACAGGGCAAGCCATTGGCTCAGGCCCGGATCGAGACGATGGCCGGGGCCGAGATCATCGAATGGTTCGCCGAAGAGGCGCGGCGCTGCTATGGGCAGGTCATTGCGCCACGTATCCCCGGCGTGACCCAACTGACGGTGAAAGAGCCCTTGGGCCCCGTCGCGGCCTTTACCCCGTGGAATTTTCCGATCAATCAGGCAGTTCGCAAGGTTTCGGCGGCGCTGGCGGCAGGCTGTACGATTATCGTCAAGGCGGCCGAGGAAACGCCCGCCTCTCCGGCTGAGCTGATCCGTTGCTTTGTCGATGCGGGTGTACCGGCGGGGGTGGTGAACCTTGTCTATGGCGACCCGGCCGAAATTTCGTCCTATCTGATCCCGCATCCGGTGATCCGCAAGGTTTCGTTCACCGGTTCGACGGCGGTGGGCAAGCAGCTTGCCGCGCTGGCCGGGCTGCATATGAAGCCAGCGACGATGGAGCTGGGCGGTCATGCGCCCGTGCTGGTCTTTGACGATGCCGATGTCGAGGCGGCGATCTCGGCCATGGCGGCGTCCAAGCTGCGCAATGCCGGGCAGGTCTGCATCTCGCCCACCCGTTTTCTGGTGCAGGAGGCGGTGGCGGATCGTTTTACCGAAGGTTTTACCGCCACGCTTGCCTCGGCCAGGGTGGGGCCCGGAACCGACCCTGACAGCGCCATGGGTCCGCTGGCGAACGAACGCCGGATCCCGGCTATCGAGCGGCTGATCCGCGATGCGCTGGATCGCGGCGCGCGGCTGGCGACCGGGGGTGAGCGGATCGGCAATGAGGGCTGGTTCTTTGCCCCGACCGTGCTGACCGATGTGCCCGCCGATGCTGCCGTGATGAACGAAGAGCCCTTTGGTCCCATTGCTGTCATCAACCGTTTCCGCGCCGATGACGAAGCATTTGCCGAGGCGAACCGGCTGCCTTACGGGCTGGCCGCCTATGCCTGGACACGCAGCTCGGCGCGGGTGCAGCGTTTGCAGGATGAGGTTCAGGCGGGGATGCTGACCATCAACCATATCGGGCTGTCGCTGCCCGAGGTGCCTTTTGGCGGCATCGGCGATTCCGGCATGGGGACCGAGGGCGGGTCCGAGGCGATCAACGCCTATCTGCAAACCCGCTTTGTCACCCGCAAGGGTTAAAGATAGGGCGGCGTACAGGCCGAGACGACGACCGCCTCTCGGTCCGGGATATTGCGAAAGCGGTGCGGCTGGTTCGACGCGAACAGATAGCTGTCGCCGCTTTCAGCACCCGGCTTTGATCGCCAACGGTCAATTCGACTTCTCCGGCGATGACGATGCCGCCCTTGCTGCCGTGATGGGCCAGCATGGTCTCGCCGGTATCGGCGCCGGGTTCATAGCGTTCATGCAGGATTTGCAGATTGTACAGCCGCGAGGTCAGGTCGCGCAATTCAGCCGGGGTAAAGAAGGGCTGCGGGCTTTGCGGCAGATCGGGTTCAAAGAATTCGGACATGGTGACGCTTAGCCCGCTAAGGATCTTGCGCAGCGAGGCGACCGATGGGCTGGATCGTCCAGTCTCGATCATCGAGATCTGGCCATGCGGCACGCCCGAGGCTTCGGCCAGCTGCCGCTGGGACATGCCCGCAGCGGTGCGCAATTCCCTGAGCCGTGCGCCGGCGTCGAAATCGCTCATCCTTGCCCCTATCCTTTTTTGCGCAGCTTATCAGGGCGGGGTGATGCGTTCCAACTCCATACCGATACGAGATTTCCTGAAAATCTATGCTCAATATATCGAGCATGAAATAAGCCGATTCCGTCAGCATGGGGATCTGGACATGGAATCAACGCAGTTGAGCGCCGCCGTCAGGCGGCGGTCGTGCGCGGGGGGTCGGTACGCGGGATATCTATGCCGTCCGGGCCGGGAATGCCGGGCTATGGACCGCCGAGGGGCGGCGGATGCTGGGTTTCGCCGCCGGGATTGCCGCGACCAGCACCGGCCACCGCCACCCTAAGGTGATCGAGGCGGTTCAGCGCCAGATGCAGACCTTTACCCATACCTGCTTTCATGTCGCGCCCTATGAAACCTATGTCGATCTGGCCGAGCGGCTGAATGCCCTGACCCCCGGTGATTTCGCTAGAAAAACCATGCCTGCCACCACCGGGGCCGAGGCGGTCGAGAATGCGGTTAAGATGGCGCGTGCCTTTACCGGGCGTTCGGGGGCGATCGCCTTTAACGGTGCTTTCCATGGGCGCATGTTGCTGGGCATGGCGCTGACCGGCAAGGTTGCGCCCTATAGCAGGTTTCGGCGCCATGCCGCCCGTGGTCCATCACGGCCTTTTCCCCAACCCATGACCAGGGTTTCGGTTGCGCAGGCAGTCGCGCATCTTGAGGCGCTTTTCGCCTCATCCGCCGATCCCCGCCGTGTTGCCGCGATCATCGTTGAGCCGGTACAGGGCGAGGGCGGGTTTAACATAGCTCCGCCCGAGTTTCTGGCAGCGCTGCGCCGCATCTGCGACACCCATGACATCGTGCTGATCGGGGATGAAATTCAGGCGGGTATGGCGCGGACCGGGCGCATGTTCGGTTTTCAGCATTCCGGTATCGCGCCGGATCTTGTGACCATGGCCAAGGGTCTGGCAGGGGGCGTTCCCTTGCCGGCGGTGACGGGCCGGCCGGGATCGTCGATGCGCCGGCCCCCGGCGGATTGGGTGGCACCTATGCCGGCAACCCTCTGGCAGTTGCGGCGGCGCTGGCAGTGCCGGAGGTGATCGCGGCCGAGGATCTCTGCGCCCGCGCCGAAGAGATTGGTCTGGCGATCCGCGGGCGGTTACAAAAGCTCGCCGGGCGCTTCCCTGCTATCGGTGACGTGCGCGGGCTTGGCGCGATGAATGCGTTTGGGCTGGTGCGGACAGATGACCCCAGCCAGCCCGATCCGCAGCTGACCGCCGTCATTGTTGCCGAGGCCGAGGCGAGGGGGCTGATCCTGCTGTCTTGCGGCACGCGTTACAATGTCATCCGCCTGCTGCCGCCGCTGACCATCCCCGAGGATCAGTTGTCCGAGGCGCTGGACATCCTTGAAGCCTCGATCGAGGCGGCATTGGTCCCGGCCTGATCATCAAGACCTTCGCCGTCCCGCGCCATGCGGACGGCGATCCAGTCCCGAAAGGCGGCCAGCGGTTTCAGCCCCGATTTGCGGGTGGGCCATGCCAGCCAATAAGCGCCGCTGCCCGGCACCCCCTGCCGCAGCAGCGGCGCAAGCCTGCCCTCGGCGATTTCGACGCGGGCCAGATAATCGGGCAACAGCGCCACTCCCAGACCCGAGATCGCCGCCTGAATCATCATCGAGAACTGGTCCATCATCATCCCGTTCAGCGGCTGGGGCGGTGGGGCGCCCTGTCCGCGAAACCATGCCTGCCACGCATCGGGTCGCGTCGGCAGCTGCAACAGCACCATCCCGGCCAGATCGGCGGCGCAGGCGACCGGCCGGCGGGCCAAAAGCCCGGGCGCGGCGCAGGCGGTCAGTCTTTCATCGAAAAGCTTCAGATGCTCGGCCCCGGGCCAGTCGTCCTGGCCATAATAGATCATCGCGTCAAAGGGCTCTTCATCAAAGCTGAAGCGGCGAAAGCGGGTCGTCAGGTTGATCGAGACGCCGGGATGTGCCGACAGGAAATCGGGCAGGCGTGGCGCAAGCCAGCGCGTGGCAAAGGTCGGCAGCACCGCCAGATCCAGGCTGCCGCCATCGGGATTGGCTATCAGCGACATGCTGGCGCGCTGGACCAGATCCAGCGCCGCTGCAATGTCGCGGAAATAACGCTCGGCCGCTTCGGTCGGGGTCAGGCGCTTTTTGTGGCGGATAAACAGGGGCTGGCCCAGCTGTGCCTCAAGGCTCTGCAAAAGGCGGCTGACGGTGCTTTGCGTCAGCCCCAGATCCTGCGCCGCCCCGGTGACCGAGCCGGTGCGCATCACCGCGTCAAAGGCCAGCAGCAGGCTGAGGTTGGGAAGAAAGCGTCTTTGCCGCAAGAACATTCATCCTATGCATGAACTAATGAGGATTATCCATTTTCCGGCCGGGTTTGAAAGCGGTAATGAATAAAGTGACAGCATTATTGCATGAGGCATGACGTGACGACGAAATCGCATAAGGGCGGCGCCTTTTCCTGGTCCGATCCGTTCCTGCTTGACGATCAGCTGACCGAAGAAGAGCGGATGATCCGCGACACCGCTGCGGCTTTTGCCGCCGACCGACTGGCTCCGCGGGTCGAGGCGGCTTATCTCAATGAGGAAACCGACCCCGAGATCTTTCGTGAGATGGGGGCGTCGGGCCTTTTGGGCGTCACGGTTGACGAAGCTTACGGCGGTGTCGGCGCCTCTTACGTCTCTTACGGCCTTGTCGCGCGCGAGATCGAGCGTATCGATTCGGGCTATCGCTCGATGGCCTCGGTACAAAGCTCTCTCGTCATGTTCCCGATCGAGGCCTATGGCAGCGAAGAGCAAAAGCAGAAGTACCTGCCCAAGCTTGCCACAGGCGAATTCATCGGTTGTTTCGGCCTGACCGAACCTGATGCGGGTTCGGACCCCGCTGGCATGAAAACCCGCGCCCGCAAGGTTGACGGTGGCTATGTGCTGAACGGGTCCAAGATGTGGATCTCGAACGCGCCCATCGCCGATGTCTTTGTGGTCTGGGCCAAGTCCGAAGCCCATGGCGGCAAGGTGCGTGGCTTTGTGCTGGAAAAGGGCATGAAGGGCCTGTCCGCCCCCAAGATTGAAGGTAAGCTGTCCCTGCGCGCCTCGATCACTGGTGAAATCGTGATGGAGGATGTCGAGGTTGGCGAAGACGCGCTGTTGCCCAATGTCGAGGGGATGAGCGGCCCCTTTGGCTGTCTTAACCGGGCGCGCTATGGCATCAGCTGGGGCGCGATGGGTGCGGCCGAGGATTGCTGGCACCGTGCCCGCCAATACGGGCTTGACCGCCACCAGTTCAACCGCCCGCTGGCCGCGACGCAGCTTTACCAGAAAAAGCTGGCCGATATGCAGACCGAGATCGCGCTGGGCCTGCAGGCCAGCCTGCGCGTCGGGCGGCTGCTTGATGAGGGCAGGTTCGCGCCCGAGATGATCTCGATCATCAAGCGCAACAACTGCGGCAAGGCGCTGGATATCGCCCGCATGGCCCGTGACATGCACGGCGGCAACGGCATCCAGATCGGCTATCACGTCATGCGCCATGCGCAAAACCTTGAGACGGTGAACACCTATGAGGGCACCCATGACGTGCATGCGCTGATTCTTGGCCGTGCCCAGACCGGCATTCAGGCCTTTTCCTGATGGCAGAGCCGGCACTCAGGGGGCTGCGCGTCGTCGAACTGGCGCGCATCCTTGCCGGACCGTGGATCGGCCAGACCCTGGCCGATCTGGGTGCCGAGGTGATCAAGGTCGAGGCGCCCGAGGGCGACGACACCCGCCGCTGGGGCCCACCTTTCATTGAGCGGGCGCGCGCCGATGGTACGACCGAACGGGTCGCGGCCTATTTCCACGCCGCCAATCGCGGCAAGCGCTCGGTCACCTGCGATTTCAACGATCCCGCTGATCTTGAGCGTCTGCGGGCGCTGATTGATCAGGCAGATGTGGTGGTCGAGAACTTCAAGCTGGGCGGCCTGCGCAAGTTCGGCCTTGATTACGAAACGCTGTCGGGGCGCAATCCCCGGCTGATCTATGCCTCGATTACCGGCTTTGGTCAGGATGGCCCACGCGCCGCCCAGCCGGGCTATGATTTCCTGATCCAGGGCATGTGCGGCATCATGGACCTGACCGGAGAGCCGCAGGGCGAGCCGCAAAAGGTCGGTGTCGCCTGGATCGACATCTTTACCGGCCTTTACGGCGTGATCGCGGTACAGGCGGCGCTGGCCGAACGGCAGCGTTCGGGCCTTGGTCAGCATCTGGACCTGTCACTGCTGGATTGCGGGGTGGCGGTGCTGGCCAATCAGGCGACGAATTACCTGTTGGGTGGGGTAGTGCCGCATCGGCTGGGCAATGCCCACCCGAATATCGTTCCCTATCAGCTGTTCCCGGCCTCGGACGGGCACCTGATTATTGCCTGCGGCAATGACCGCCAGTTCTCTGCCCTGTGCCGCGTGCTTGGGCTGACCGGTCTGGCGGACGATCCCGATTATGCGACCAACCCCGCACGGGTTGCAAACCGTGTCCGGCTGGTTCCGTTGCTGTCGGATGCCACCCGTCTTCGGACCCGGGCAGATCTGATCGCCGCGCTGGAGGGGGCAGGTGTCCCCGCCGGTCCGGTCAATGATCTGGCCGAGGCGCTGGCTGATCCGCAGGTTCAGGCGCGTGATCTGCGGGTCGCCCCCGAAGGCATCGCCGGTCTGCGCAGCCCCTTGCGCTTTTCGCGCAGCCCGCTTGTTACCGACCGTGCCGCCCCGTCCTTGGGCGAGGGCGAATGGCGCTTTGAAAGCTAGTCGCTGCCGCGCCGCCCTTCACGAAAGGCGGTGCGGCAGCTGCTTGGGGTCTGGCCGGACATGGCCCGGAACAGGCGCGAAAACTGCGCCTGATCGCTGAAGCCAAAGCGATAGGCGATCAAGGCCAGCGACAGACCTCCGGCATCTCGCGGGGCCTTCAGCCGGGCCTCGCGGATGAATTGCACCACCGTGGTTTCGGTATCGCCAAACAGGTCGTGCAGATCGTGTTTCCAGATGCCGCAGGCGGCTGCCACCGTCTCGGGCGCCAGCGAAAGGTCGGTGAGCTGGCGCAGGACAACATCCTGCGCACGCTTAAGATGGGCGGCGCGGATGACGGTGGCCGCCCCGCTGTCGACCTCGGCATGTCGGTCAAGCGCCAGCAGCTCGATCAGATGCCGGCCAAGAACCTCGGCTGCGGCGGGGTCCGACGGTATGGCATGGACGCGGCGCACCGTCTTGGCAAACAGCCCGCCCAGTCCCTTGCGCCCGTCAAAAAACGTGGCGCACAGCCGTTCAGCCAGCGCGCTGCGCGCAATCTTCATCACCAGCAGATCGTTGCGGGCCTGACAGGCAAAGCGATAGGGTTCATCCCCGTGTCCGATGATAAAGCCGCCCGGCGTGCAGGTGATGTCGCGGCCAGGCTGGCGAAACAGGACCGGCACAAGGCTGGGAATGGTGACCAGATATTCCCCGGCCTCGCCCTGACGGATCAACCCCGGCACCCGTTCGTAACAGGTGGGCTCGGTGCACAGCCGCGACAGCGAGACACGACCGGTGCTGCGCCGCTCTAGCCGACCCTGAAAGGTAGCCGGGTCCCGATAGCTGAGCTGTAGCGGAAAATAAATATCCGCGATGATGGCAGACCGCTGCGCCGCGCGTTCGGTCGGCGTTGCTGTAGTTTTCAACGGTCATGATGCGCCTTCCCGCATCGACTGGACGATTCGTGGCGCGCAGGACCCGTCGGGCAAAAGAAAACTCGCATACCGGGGTGGGGGATTGCCCATCTGCGCCCGATCCTGCCGTGCGGATGGGCGGTGGTGCACGCAAGACAAGTTTATCTGCACCCCGCGCCAAGACCGCCGCCCGCCTGCGGCGCAACATCGGCTGATCGGAAAGATGCCGCGTCAGACGGCACCCCGCGGAGATCATCGTGGACAGCCCTTTCGGCTGTCCTGCTGCGCGTGCCTGTGCGGCCCAGACAGGGAGCAGCCATGACCAGACCCCATCATCCTGTCGGTGGTGCGCGGCGTTCTGGCAACCGGGCAGCGCGAGATGACGCTGACGCTGGAACAGACCGCGCGCAGCTCGGCCTTTAACCTTGCGCTTGGCTATTTGACCGCGCTTTTCAACCACACGCCCGAATTGATCCGGCAAGGTCAGGACATCCCGATCTATCTCGGCAGCCTGATCCCGGCGATGAAATCGGCGGCGCGCTTTTTTTAGGCGATATCCACGAAGGCGATCTGATCCAGCATAACGACCCCGCATATGAGGGCAGCCATATCATCGGCACCTGCATGTATTACCTGGGTTTCCACGAGGGTGAGCTGGTGTTCTGGCCGGTCTGCAAAGGGCACCTGACCGATGTGGGCGGCCCGTTCCCGCAGGCTGCAACCCCAACGCGACCGGGATCTTTGCCGAAGGGTTGCGTATCCCCCCGGTCAAGCTCTTGGATCGCGGCAAGGGAAGGGGCCGTCCCAGGCCCCGCCCATCAAGCAATCACAATAATCACACAATCAGAACAGACAGGGAGCTTTAGCCATGGCTGGATCTTTGGATAATTCACAGGAGCTGGAGTTTTCGGATCGGCCTGTGCCAGCCGATCAGCGCATGGGCCGGCTGCCGCTGACCATGATCGCTCGGCCGTGTTCTATCTGGTTATCGCTGCCTCACTGGCGCTGGTCTATGGCGCAAGAAATGCCATCATCGGCCTTGTGCTGTCGGTGCTGACCTACGCGGCGGTGAATGCGGTGCTGGTCCGCCATGCGATCCGGACCGGGCTTAGCGTCTCGTTGTTCTCGCGCATTCTGCCGGGTCGCAGCGGGGCGGCGGTGGCGACGCTGATCTTTTTCGCGACTGACATATATTGCGCGGTATTCGAGGGCCCGGTGATCGCAGTGGCGCTGATCTTTGGCTAGATCCGGAACCGGCTTGACCAGTTCAACTGGGTGCTTTGCCGTTCTATCCTATCGGCCTTGTGGCGGCGTTGGCTTATGCGGTGCGCTCTGGCCGGATGGCGGCGCGGCGGGCACTGTCCTGATCCCCGATGCAAGGCCGGTTGCGTGCGGCCGGTCTTGCTGTCAGATTCGGCCATCGGAGGAGCAGCAGAGGCCCAGGCCATGTCCCGCAGTCACGGGGTCCAGATGCGGATCGAGGACCCGGCGTCGCGCAAGGCGGCGTCGGGGCGCTGGTGGCTGGTCTTTGGCCTTGCCGTCGTTGCGGCGATCCTTTGGCTGGGCACCCAGCTTGCCTATCAGCATTACTTTCGCCAGGGGCAGGCGCGCGCCGCCACCGCGCTGCGGCTGACGGTGAATGCGCTGACCGCCGATCTGGCGCGCTATGAGGTGGTGCCGCAACTGGTCGCCGATCTGGACCTGATCCACCAGCTGGCCGCCGATCCCGGCAATGCCGCTCTGCGCCGCCAGACCAATGAATGGCTGGCCGAGCAGAATGAGGATGTGCAGGCCTCGGATATCTATCTGATTCTGTCCGACGGCCAGACGATCGCCCATTCGGGCTATCTGGGCCCGGCAAGCTTTGTTGGTCAGAATTTCAGCTATCGACCCTATTTCATTGATGCCATGGCGGGCGGACAGGGGCGTTTTTACGGCATCGGCACGACTTCGGGCATCCGGGGCTATTTCTTTTCGGCCCCGGTGCTGGATCAGCAGGGCCGGATCGTCGCCGTGGTCGCAGTCAAGATCGGCGTTGACCGGATCGAGGCCTCGTGGCGCGGCAACCAATACCGGGTGCTGGTGACCGACCCCGAGGGCACGGCCTTTCTGTCCTCAGAGCCAAGCTGGCTTTACCATAGCATCCAGCCCCTGACGGCCGAGCGGCTGGCCCGCAGCGAGTCCTCGCGCCGCTATGCCGGGACTCCGCTTTCCGAACTGCCGGTTGAGCGGCTGAACTTGCATGGCGTGCCGATGTTCCGCTTGCCCCCCGCTTTGAGCGATGAGGTTGAGCGTAGCCACGACTATATCGTTGCCTCGGAGCAGATGCCGGCGGCGGGCTGGACCGTGCATGTGCTGACCGACAGTGCTGACCTGCGGGCCGAGGCGCGGCTGGCGATGATCAGCCTGTTGCTGCTTTTGTCGGTGGCGGGCTTTGGGCTGATGATGTGGCGCCAGCGCCGTGCCCAGGCGGCCGAGCGGCTGGCCATGCAGCAATTCGCCACTGCCGAGCTTGAACGCCGGGTGATCGAGCGCACGGCTGCCCTTGCGCGCGTCAACGGCCAGCTTGAACAAGAGATCACCGAACGCCGCGCCACCGAGGCCGAGCTGCGCGCCGCGCAAGCCAGTCTGGTACAGGTCGGCAAGCTGGCGGCGCTGGGGCAGATGTCGGCCTCGCTCTCGCATGAGATCAACCAGCCGCTGGCGGCGGCGCGCAACTATGCCGACAGCGCTGCCATCCTGATCGAGCGGGGCGATTATGCCCGCGCCCGCGACAATATCGTCCAGATCCTTGCTTTGGTTGACCGCATGGCCGCCATTGGCAAGCACCTGCGCCATGCGGCGCGCAAACCGGATGAGCGGCTGGGGGCGGTCACGCTGGCTTCGCTGATCGACGAAACCCGTACCATCGTCGCCGCGCGTCTGGCCAGCAGCGGGGCTGAGCTTGAACTGGACCTGCCGGCCGATCTGCCGCCGCTGCGCGCGGGGCCGACGCGCCTGCAACAGGTGCTGGTCAACCTGATCACCAATGCCGCTGATGCCGTCGAAGGGGGCGCGGATCGCCGTATCACCCTGTCGGCGCGGGCCGGGGGCGGGCGTGTCGCCATCCGCGTCCGCGACCGTGGTCCCGGCGTGCCCGAGGCCATTGCCGCACGGATTTTCGACCCGTTCTTTACCACCAAGGGGATGGGGGCCGGGCTGGGTCTGGGCCTGTCGATCACCGCCAATATCGTGCGCGACTTCGGCGGCGAGATCACCTGCCGCAATGCCGAGCCGGGGGCCGAGTTCTGCGTGACCCTGCCCGCCGCCGCCGTTGACGAGGCTGCCGCATGACCCCGCGCGTGCTTTTGGTCGAGGATGACGAGCAGATGCGCAGCTCGACCGCGCAGGCGCTTGAGCTTGCCGGTTTCGCGGTCGAGACGCTGGCATCGGGCGAAGAGGCGCTGGCGCTGGTCGGACCCGGTTTTTCGGGCGCAGTGGTCAGCGATATCCGCATGCCTGGTATGGACGGGATGACGCTGCTTGGCCGCCTGCATGAGATTGACGCCGAAATTCCGGTCATCCTTGTCACCGGCCATGCCGAGGTGCCGCTGGCGGTCGAGGCAATCCGCGGCGGGGCCTATGATTTCATCGAAAAGCCCTTTGTGGTGCAGGAACTGGCGACCGTTATTCGCCGTGCGATTGACCATCGCGGTCTGGTGCTTGAGAACCGCCGGCTGCGCGCCGTGGCCGGCAAACGTGACGATGTCGAGGCCCGTTTGCCCGGTCGCACTCAGGTCATGGTCGATCTGCGCTATCGGCTGCGCGCAATCGGGGCCTCGGACACAGATACGCTGATCATCGGGCCGACGGGCGCGGGCAAAGAGGTGGTGGCGCGTGCGCTGCACGACATCTCGCCCCGGGCGGGACGGCCTTTTATCGCCATCAACTGCGCGGCTTTGCCCGAGGCGCTGATTGAAAGCGAGCTTTTCGGCCATGAGGCGGGGGCGTTTCCCGGTGCGCTGCGACCGCGTTACGGCAAGTTTGAACACGCGCGCGGGGGCACCGTACTGCTTGATGAAATCGGTTCGATGCCGCTGGAACTGCAGGCCAAGCTGCTGCGGGTCCTGCAAGAGCGGGTAATCACCCGGCTTGGCTCGAACGATCCGGTGCCGCTGGATGTGCGCTTTATCGCGGTCAGCAAGGTCGATCTGCAGGATGTGGTCGCGCAGGGTCGTTTCCGCGAGGATCTGTTCTGGCGACTGAACGTCGCGGTTTTGCATGTCCCGCCGCTGTCGGCCCGGCGTGAGGATATCCCGCTGCTCTTTATGCAGCTTCTGCGTGAGGCGGCCGCCCGCCATAACCTGCCCGAGCGTGAGGCACCGGCGGCCTTTCTGTCGGGCCTTGCGGCGCGGGAATGGCCGGGCAATGTGCGCGAACTGCGCAATCTTGCCGAACGTTTCGTTTTGGGTCTTGAAAACGCCGATCTGGACCCGGCGGGGCAGGGCGCGCGCCTTGCCGACCGTGTGGCCGAGTTCGAGCGCAGCCTGATCGCCTCGGCCATCGCCGCCCATGGTGGCAGGCTGCGGCCGGTCTATGAAACGCTTGGAATTTCGCGCAAGACGCTCTACGAAAAGATGCAGAAATACGGGCTTGATCGCCGCCTGATTGTCGATGCCGTCGAAGAGGATGGCGGCTGATTGCCTGGGATGGGTGGAAATCCACCCATTATTGCCGCGGCATGTTACCTGTTCCACCCATTTTGTGCGTCAGGCAGCGATTTGCAGGGTCGCGGGGCGCTTTTTGATTTGTGCCGCGCGGCTCTGCCGCCGCACCATTCCCCAAGGCCCGTGTCGAGGAGGACACCGGCCGCAGCATATATGGGGGAGGGAAGATGGCTTACCCAAGGCTTATCGGCGCGCTTTGCGCCACGACGATGCTGGTCGCCCCGGCATTCGCGCAGGACTGGCCGCAGCGTCAGATCACCATGGTGGTGCCGTTCTCGGCCGGGGGGCCGACCGATACCGTGGCGCGGATGGTGGCCGAACGGATGTCGGCCGATCTTGGCCAGCAGATCATTATCGAAAACATCGGCGGCGCGGGGGGCACCCTGGGGGCCGGCAATGTCGCCAAGGCCGATGCTGATGGCTATACGGTGCTTTTGCATCACATCGGCATGGCCACCTCGGCCACGCTATACCGCAACCTTGCCTATGACACGCTGAACGCCTTTGAATATGTCGGCCTTGTGACCGAGGTTCCGATGGTGGTCGTGTCCCGCAAGGACTTTGAACCCAAGGATTTCAAAGAGTTCATTTCCTACGTTAAAGATAATGCCGACAACCTGACGCTGGCCAATGCCGGGATCGGCTCGGCCTCGCATCTGTGCGGGATGATGCTGATGTCGGCGCTGGACGTGCAGCTGGTGACGGTCCCTTACAAGGGCACGGGCCCAGCGATGACCGACCTTCTGGGTGGTCAGACCGATCTGATGTGCGACCAGACGACCAACACCACCCAGCAGATCAAGGGCGGCACGATCAAGGCCTATGCCGTCACCACGCCCGAGCGGCTTGAGCTGTTTGCCGATCTGCCGACGGCGATGGAAAGCGGGCTTGACGGTTTTGACGTGTCGATCTGGCACGGCATCTACACGCCCAAGGGCACGCCCGCCGAGGTCAATGAAAGGCTGTCAAAGGCGCTGCAGGCCGCGCTGGCGGACGAGGGCGTGATCAAGGCCATGGCCGACCTTGGCACCGCCCCCTCGCCTGCCGGGGACGCCACGCCCGAGGCGCTGAAAACCAAGCTGGAAACCGAGATCGCCCGCTGGAAGCCGGTGATCGAAGCGGCTGGCGTCTACGCCGACTGATCCGGCCTATCCTGCGGCCGTGCCTTTTGCGGGCAGGGCCGCCTCAAGCAGGGAGAGGAAATTCATGTCCACAAAACCCAAGGACGGAACCGACATAGCCGCCGGGCTGCTGCTTATGGCGGCCGCCGGCTTTTTCGGCTGGCAGACAAGGGCGCTGGAAATCGGCACATCGCTGCGCATGGGGCCGGGTTATTTCCCCATGGTGCTGTCGGGGGTCCTGTTCCTGCTGGGGCTCGTCGTTTTTCTGCGCGCCTTTGGCCGCGAAGATGACGAACCCTTTGGCAAGATCGCCTGGCGCGGCATCCTGTTCATCCTGCCCGCGCCGATCTTTTTCGGTCTGACAGTGCGCGGTCTTGGTTTCGTGCCCGCGCTGTTTCTGACCTCATTCATCGCGGCACAGGCTTCGGTGCGGATGCGGCCTGTGCCGGCGCTGATTCTTGCGCTGGCGGTGACGATCCTGTCCACGCTGATCTTCAGCTACGGGCTTGGGCTGCCGTTCCGCCGCTTTGGCCCCTGGGTCCAGTTCTGACGGGGGGATGGCATGGATCTTATCAGCAATCTTGCACTTGGTTTTTCGGTCGCCTCGTCCTTTGCAAACCTTGCTTTCTGCCTGATCGGGGTGCTGCTTGGCACGCTGATCGGGGTGCTGCCCGGGATCGGTGCGACGGCGACCATCGCCATGCTTTTGCCGATCACCTTCCAGCTTGAGCCGGTAAGCTCGCTCATCATGCTGGCGGGGATCTATTACGGCGCGCAATACGGCGGTTCGACCACCGCGATCCTGATCAACATGCCGGGCGAAAGCTCGTCCGCCGTGACGGCGATTGACGGCTATCAGATGGCGCGCAAGGGTCGGGCGGGCACCGCGCTTGCCGTGGCGGCGCTCGGTTCGTTCTTTGCCGGCACGGTATCGACCTTTCTGGTGGCGATCTTTGCCCCGCCGCTGACCGAGGTGGCGCTGAAATTCGGGGCGGCTGAGTATTTCAGCCTTATGGTCATGGGTCTGGTGATGTCGGTTGCGCTGGCCCACGGCTCGGTCGTCAAGGCCCTGGCCATGGTGGTGCTGGGGCTGCTGCTGGGTCTGGTCGGTACCGACATCTATACCGGCGCGCCGCGCTTTACGATGGGCATCACCCAATATGCCGACGGGCTGAACTTTGTCGCCGTCGCGGTGGGTGTCTTTGGCATTGCCGAGATCCTGCGCAACCTTGAGGATGAGCATGACCGCGAAGTAATGACCAAAAACATCACCCGTCTGTTCCCGACCCGCCAAGAGCTGAAGCAGATGATCGGCCCGGTCCTGCGCGGCACGGGTGTCGGCTCGGTGCTGGGCATCCTGCCGGGCGGCGGGGCGATCCTTGCCTCTTTCGCCTCGTATACCGTGGAAAAGAAGCTTTCGGCCCATCCCGAGGAATTCGGCCAGGGTGCGCTTGCCGGTGTTGCCGGTCCTGAAAGCGCCAATAACGCCGGCGCGCAGACCAGCTTTATCCCGCTGCTGACGCTGGGCATTCCGGCAAACCCGGTGATGGCGCTGATGATCGGTGCAATGATCATTCAGGGCATCGTGCCTGGTCCGAACGTTGTCAGTGAACAGCCGCGCCTGTTCTGGGGCATCATTGCCAGCATGTGGATCGGCAACCTGATGCTGGTCGTGCTGAACCTGCCCCTGATCGGGCTGTGGGTGCGGCTGCTGACGGTGCCCTATTATGTGTTGTTCCCGATCATCATGGCCATGTGCTCGATCGGGGTCTATTCGGTGGCCTCGAACACCTATGACCTCTTTGCCGTCGCCTTCTTTGGGCTGCTTGGCTATGTGATGTCCAAACTGCGCTGCGAACCTGCGCCCCTGCTGCTGGGCTTTGTGCTTGGCCCGCTGCTGGAAGAGAACCTGCGTCGCGCCATGATCCTGTCGCGGGGCGATCCCACCACTTTCCTGACCCGTCCGATCAGCGCCACGCTGCTGCTGCTGTCGCTTGGCGTATTGGTTCTGGTGTTCATGCCCCAGATCCGCAAGCGCCGGGACGAGGTCTTTACCGAAAGCGATGCCTGAAATGCTGAACAGGGAGAGAAACCAATGACCGTATCCATCACCCGCCGCCTGCTCTTGGGCGCTGCCATGGCGCTTGGCCTGGCCGGGGCGGCCGCCGCCGAATACCCCGAACGGCCGATCACCCTGGTGATCCCCTTTGCCGCCGGAGGCTCGACCGATGTGGTGGGCCGCATCGTCGCCGACCGCATGAGCCAGGAGCTGGGCCAGCAGGTCATCGTCCAGAACGTTGGCGGCGCGGGCGGCAGCCTTGGCGCAGGTCAGGTCGCCAAGGCTGACCCCGATGGCTACACCATCCTGATGGCTACGGTTGCGACCCATGCGCTGAACCCGCTGATCCTTAAGCAGAAACCCTATGACCCGGTTGCGGATTTCGCGCCGATCTCGCTGCTTGTCCTGGTGCCGAACGTGCTGGCGGTTAACCCCGAACTTCCGGTCAACTCGGTGCAAGAGCTGATCGACCTCGCCAAGAAAGAGCCGCTCGCCTATGCCTCGTCGGGCAATGGTACGCCGCTGCACCTGTCGGGCGAGCTGTTCAAGGCCATGGCCGGAATCGACGTGACCCATATCCCCTACAAGGGTTCGGGCCCGGCGCTGACCGATGTGCTGGGCAATCAGGTGCCGATCATCTTTGACAACCTGCCCTCGGCCTCCAGCCATATCGCCTCGGGCAAGCTGCGGGCGCTTGGCGTGACCACCAAAGAGCGTGCGCCCAGCTTCCCCGATGTTCCCGCGATCGCCGAAACCCTGCCGGGATATGAGACCTATACCTGGAACGCGCTTTTTGCCCCCGCCGGCACCCCTCCCGAGGTGATCGAGCGGCTGAGCGCGGCCGCCAAGGCCGCCATGGCCGATCCGGCGGTTGCCGAGCGGATGAAGGACTTTTCGGCCACCATCGTCGCCTCGGGCCCCGAAGAGCTGGCCGAGCATGTCAAGGCCGAGATGGCGAAATGGGAACCCGTCGTCCGCGACGCGAACGTCAGCCTCGACTGATGCAGGCGCAGGGGCCGGGGGTAACCTCGGTCCATTTCCCCCTAGTTTTCGGCGGCCGGTGCGGATCTCGTGCCGGCCGCCCGGTTTCCGGCGCCTCCGCCATTCAGACGGCGCAGGGACAGATCCAGCCGGGCCTCAGCCTCGCGGATTTCTCGTCCGGCCTGACGCAGATAGCGGATGTGATCCTCGGCTGCCTGCCGCGCGGTTTGGGCGTCGCGGGCAAGGATCGCCTCGGCGATGGCGCGATGCTGGTGGCGCAGCAACTCACGGATCGCGGGGACTGAAAACAGCCGGCTGCGGTTCTGGATCACGTCCGAACGCAGCACCCCGGCCAGGGCCTGCATGATCTGCAGCAGCGTCAGGTTGTGGCTGGCCTCATAGATCAGCAAATGCAATTCGGCATCCGCCTCGGCCTCTTCGGCGGGGTCGGCGCCGGCATGGGCGCGCTCGATCCGCTTAACGCAGTCGCGGATGCGTGCCAGCTCGATCTCGGTCGCGCGGGTCGCGGCCATCGCGGCGGCCGAGCTTTCGACGATGCCACGGAACTCAAGGTAATCGTCCGCCGCCTCGGTATGGCGGGCAAGCAGCGCGATCAGCGGATCGGTGATCGCCGCCTGACCCAAAGGTGCGACGCTGGTGCCGCGCCCGGCGGCGCTGGTCAGCAGCCCGCGTTCCTCAAGGATCTTCAGCCCGTCACGCAGGGTCGAGCGTGAGACATTCAGCCGCTCGGCCAGTTCGCGTTCGGGCAGCAGCCTTTCGCCGGCCTGCAGCGAACCTTCAAGGATCAGCGCCTCAAGATGTTCGGCGACGGCGGTGGCGGCGCGCTCGGATTTCACGGTAGTGTTGGACATGGCTCGCCTTGGCATTCGGATTCACTTTGCATGAGTCTAAGCATGTTCGCAGGGCTGCGGTCCAGAAAAATACCAATTGACTGGTGTGGCCTGAAAATTATACCACTAATGAAACAGTGGCCGATTAACATAACCGCGCCATTCCTGACCAATGGGGGAGGATAGCTTGACCGGGATTGCCATGCCCCAGCCCGATGCGGGCATTATTGAGCGCGCGCCCCAGATCGTCGCCGCCCTGCGTGAGGTCCTGCCCGATGACGCGGTGATCTGGGACCCCGAGGAAACCCGTGCTTATGAATGCGACGCGCTGACTGCCTATCGCTGCCCGCCGCTTGCGGTGGTGTTGCCCCGCACCACGGCCGAGGTTGCGGCGGCGATGCGTGTCTGTCATCGCCTGCGGGTGCCGGTGGTGCCGCGCGGGGCGGGCACCTCGCTTGCCGGGGGGGCGCTGCCCACGGCCGATTGCGTCATCATCGCCACGCTGCGCCTGCGCGATGTGCTGGAAATCGACACTGAAAACCGCTTTATCCGCGTCCAGACCGGGGTCACGAACCTTTCGGTCAGTGGCGAGCTGGAACCGCACGGTTTTTTCTATGCGCCCGATCCTTCGTCCCAGCTGGCCTGCACCATTGCGGGCAATATCGCCATGAACTCGGGCGGGGCGCATTGTCTGAAATACGGCGTTACGACGAATAACCTGATGGGCGCGACCGTCGTGCTGACCGATGGCGAGGTGGTCGAACTGGGTGGGCCCGAAATGGGGCCGATGGGGCTGGATATGATGGGGCTGCTTTGCGGTTCCGAAGGGCAGCTTGGCATCGTGACCGAGGCGACCTTGCGCATCCTGCCCCGCCCCGAGGGCGCGCGTCCGGTGCTGATCGGCTTTGACGGGGCCGAGGTGGCGGGGGAATGCGTGGCGCGGATCATCCGCTCGGGCGTGCTGCCGGTCGCCATCGAGTACATGGATGATGTCTGCCTGCGCGCGGTCGAGGCCTTTGCCCGGGCCGGCTACCCCGATTGCGCTGCGGTGCTGATCGTCGAGGTCGAGGGATCCGTGCCCGAGATCGAGGATCAGATCGCCCGCATCCGCGAGATCGCTTCGGCGCTGAACCCGGTCGAGTTCCGCGAAAGCCGCAATGCCGATGAGGCGATGGCGATCTGGAAGGGGCGCAAATCCGCCTTTGGCGCGATGGGGCGGCTGGGTGATTACATCTGTCTGGACGGCACTGTTCCGGTCAGCAAGCTGCCCTATACGCTAAAGATGATCGGCGAGCTTTCGCGCTGGCACGGGCTGGAGGTCGCCAATGTCTTTCATGCCGGCGACGGCAACATGCATCCGCTGATCCTGTTCAACGCCAACAAGCCCGGCGATCTGGCTCGGGCCGAGGCTTTTGGCGCCGACATCCTGCGCCTTTGTGTCGATGTCGGCGGCTGTCTGACGGGCGAACATGGCGTCGGCGTCGAAAAGCGTGACCTGATGGGCAAGCAATACGATCCTGCGGATCTGGATATCCAGATGGCGGTCAAGGACGTGTTCGACCCGTGCTGGCTTTTGAACCCGGCCAAGGTTTTTCCGCTGGATGCAAGCCAGTCCTGGCGCGAGGAGGCCGCCCGCCGATGACCACCGACGCACCCAGCCGCGCGGGTTTGAGCCCCGCAAGCGAGGCCGAGCTTGGCGAGCTGATCGCCGAACGTCACGCCACCCGCCAGCCGCTGCGCATCACCGGCGGCGGCTCCCGCGTCGAGACCGGGGCGCTGTCAGGCGACACTCTTTCGACGGCCGCCATTTCGGGTGTGGTGACCTATGAGCCGGGCGAGATGACGCTGATCGCCCGTGCGGGCACTCCCTTGGACGAAATTCAGGCGATGCTGGCCGCCGAGGGGCAATCGCTTGCCTTTGAGCCCGCCGATATGCGCGGCGTTCTGGGCGGTAATGGCACCTCGACCATCGGCGGCGTGGTTGCGGCCAATGCCAGCGGGCCTCGCCGTATGCTTGTCGGGGCTTGCCGTGATCACCTGCTGGGCCTGCGCTTTGTGGACGGGCGCGGGCGGGTTCTGAAAAATGGCGGGCGGGTGATGAAGAATGTCACCGGGCTGGATCTGGGCAAGCTGCTTTGTGGCGCCCATGGCACCCTGGGCGTGCTGACCGAGGTGGCGCTGAAAACCCTGCCAATTCTGCCCGACCGCTGCGCGCTTGGCTTTCACGGCGTCACTGTGGACGAGGCGGCCCAGATCTTTGCCAGGGCGCTGGCGACCCCTTACGAGGTCTCGGGCGCGGCTTTTCGCGACGGCACCGCATGGCTGCGGGTCGAGGGGCTGGGGCCACAGATGGGTTATCGCCGCGACCGGCTGCTTGCGCTTTTGCAGCCGCGAGAGGCCGAGGTGCTGGACGCCGAGGCCACGCTGAGCCTGTGGCGCGGGCTGCGCGATCTGGATCATTTCGCCGGTACGGCTACGCCGCTGTGGCGGGTGCTTGTCAAGCCAAGCCTTGCCCCCTCGACCGTGCGTGCCTTGCAGGCGCTTGGGGGGGCCGTCTCGGTTGATTGGGGCGGGGGGCTGATCTGGTATTGTGGTCCCGGCCCGGCACAAGAGGTGCGGCAGATCGCGCGCCACGCGACGCTGGTGCGGCGGGGCGGGCTTGCGGGACCGGCTTTTGCGCCCGAAGCGCCCGCCGTTACCCGCCTGTCCCTGGGCCTGCGGCGGGTCTTTGACCCTGCGGGCATCCTCAACCCCGGACTGATGGATCAGTGACATGCAGACGAATTTCACCGCCGAGCAACTGGCCGATCCCGGCACCGCCCGCGCCAACGAGATCTTGCGCAGCTGCGTCCATTGCGGGTTTTGCACCGCCACCTGTCCGACCTACAAGGTGCTGGGCGATGAGCTGGACAGCCCGCGCGGCCGCATCTACCTGATCAAGGACATGCTGGAAAACGGCAAGGTCCCCGACGTCAGGACCGTGCGCCATATCGACCGCTGCCTTAGCTGCCTGTCCTGCATGACGACCTGCCCTTCGGGCGTGCATTACATGCATCTGGTTGATCACGCCCGGGAATATATCGAAAAGAACTACCGTCGCCCCTTTGGTGACCGGGCGCTGCGCTGGCTTTTGTCGCGCATCCTGCCCTATCCGGGGCGCTTTCGTCTGGCGCTGCGCGGTGCGCAGCTGGCCCGGCCTTTGCGCCATCTGATGCCCGATGTGCGGCTGCGGGCGATGCTGGATCTGGCGCCGTGCAAAGTGCCGCCGCCCAGTCTGAACGACCGCCCGCAGGTCTTTCCCGCCGAGGGGCAGCGCCGCAGGCGGGTGGCGCTGCTGATCGGCTGTGCGCAAAGGGCGCTGAACACCGATATCAACGATGCCACTATCCGCCTTTTGCGCCGCCATGGCTGCGAGGTGGTGATCCCGCGCGGCCTTGGCTGCTGCGGTGCACTGACCCATCACATGGGCCGGACCGGGGAAAGCCATGCGCAGGCTGCCGCCAATATCCGCGCGCTGATGGCCGAGGTCGCAGGCGATGGGTTGGATGCGGTGGTCATCAACACCTCGGGCTGTGGTACCACGGTCAAGGATTACGGGCATATGTTCCGCAATGACCCCCTGGCTACGGATGCCGCGCGGGTCGCGGCCCTGGCCCGGGACATCACCGAGGTCATGGCCGATCTGGGTCTGTGCGATCCCGGCCATGCCGAGCCTTTGCGCGTCGGCTATCACGCCGCCTGTTCGCTGCAACACGGCCAGCAGATCCGCGCGACGCCGAAAGAGTTGCTGGCGGCAGCCGGGTTTACCGTGCTTGAGCCCAGGGACGCGCATATCTGCTGTGGCTCGGCCGGGACCTATAATCTGATGCAGCCGGAAATCTCGGCCGAGTTAAAGCGGCGCAAGGTCGAGACGCTTGAGGCGCTGACCCCGCAGGTCATCAGCGCCGGTAATATCGGCTGCATGATGCAGATCGGTTCGGGCACCGGGGTTCCGGTCGTCCATACCGCCGAACTGCTGGACTGGGCGACCGGGGGGCCAAGGCCACGCGCCCTGCAACCCGCCGCCTGAGGCTGCGCGCGGGAAAGTGCTTTTACACGGGCGCCCCTGAAGGCCGGCGTTGAGTCGGCCCCGCGCCTGTGCAAGCCTTTCCCTGTCGCATAGGTGTCATTGCCAGACAGGAGGGCAAATCCCGTGACCAAGACCATTCTGGGCCTCAGCGGCAGTTTGCGGCGGGCTTCGTTCAATTCGGGCCTATTGCGCGCAGCAGCCGATGTGGCGCCCGAGGGCGTCACTATTCAGATCGGCTCGATCCGCGAGGTGCCGCTTTACGACGGCGATCTTGAGGCAGCCTCGGGTCTGCCCACCGCGGTGCGCGAATTGCAGTCGCAGCTGGGTGCGGCGGACGCGCTTTTGCTGGTGACGCCTGAATATAACAACGGCATCCCGGGCGTGCTCAAGAATGCCATCGACTGGCTGTCGCGGGGCGAGGGGCTAGGCCTTTTCGTCGGTAAGCCCGTTGCGGTGATCGGCGCGTCTCCGGGCGGGTTCGGGACCATCCTGGCCCAGAACCACTGGCTGCCGGTTCTGCGCACGCTCAAGACCGATCTGTGGACCCAAGGGCGGCTGATGGTGTCGCGGGCCGAATCGCTGTTTGATGATCAAGGCAACCTGACCGATGAACGCACCCGCGAAAGCCTGCGCAAATACCTCGCAGGCTTTGCCTCGGGGCTGTAACGCCGGGCCGGGCGCGGCCTGAAATGCCAGGGCGGACGGGCGTGCGTACAGGGATATGCGATTTTCCTGTGAGGTACTGCGGTTCGCTCTGGTTTTTTTGCGGCCGGACTCGCATTAGCCTGTCCACATAATCAGATCCGAGGGACAAGATGGGCTATTTTCCTGAATGGCGCCCCGCCGTGGGGGCCACGGTTCTACCCAACGAAAAGCTGCCACTGACAGCAGCCGTGCCGATGAGCCTGCAGCATCTGCTGGCGATGTCCGGCTCGACCATCCTTGCGCCGCTGATCATGGGTTTTGATCCCAATGTCGCGGTGTTCTTTTCCGGCATTGGCACGCTGATCTTTTTCGCGGTGACCGGGGGCCGGGTGCCAAGCTATCTGGGGTCGTCCTTTGCCTTTATCGCCGTGATCATGGCGGCGACCGGCTTTGCCGGAGGCGGGCCGAACCCGAATATCGCCGTCGCGCTTGGCGGTATCATCGCTGCGGGCTTTGTTTACGCGCTGATCGGGC
This sequence comes from Paracoccus sp. J56, assembly GCF_019633685.1. Lineage (NCBI taxonomy): Bacteria > Pseudomonadati > Pseudomonadota > Alphaproteobacteria > Rhodobacterales > Paracoccaceae > Paracoccus > Paracoccus sp. J56. The sequence continues at coordinate 111,970 of NZ_JAFL01000005.1, read as the reverse complement.
TGGTGGTCATGGCCATCGGTTCGGGCTGGGTCGAAAGGCTGATGCCGCCGGCTGTGACCGGCGCCATCGGCATGTCGATCGGGCTGAACCTTGCTCCGGTGGCGGTCAAGCAACTGGCGGGCAGTCATGCCCATCTGACCATTGCACTGGCGACGGTGCTGTGTATGGCGCTGGTTTCGGTCTATGGGCGGCAGGCGACGCGCCGGGTTGCGGTGCTGATCGCGCTGGCCTTTGGCTATGCGCTGGTGCTGATCTTTGGCAACGGGCTTGGGATCGTGCCGGGCATCGACTTTGCTTCTGTCGCGGCCGCGCCGTGGTTCGGGATGCCCCATTTCACCGGGCCGAAATTCGACTGGACCGCGATTACGCTGATTGCGCCGGTCGCTGTGGTGCTGGTGGCCGAGAACCTGGGCCATATCAAGGCTTTGGGTGCAATCACCGGACAAAGCATGGATCGCTATGTCGGCCGTGGTTTTCTGGGTGACGGCCTTGCCACGATGCTGGCCGGGATGGGCGGCGGCACCGGCGTCACGACCTATGCCGAAAATATCGGCGTGATGGCCATGACCCGCGTCTATTCGACGCTGATCTTTCCGATGGCGGCCGTCATCGCGATCATGCTGGGCCTGTCGCCCAAGTTCGGAGCGATCCTGCAAACCATCCCGGCGCCGGTTCTGGCGGGGCTTGCGGTCTCGGTCTTTGGCCTGATCGCCTCGGCCATGGCGCGGATCTGGGTCGATAACAAGGTCGATTTCTCGGACCCGAGGAACCTGTTTACCGTCGGCGTGGCCCTGATTCTGGGGGCGGGCGATTTCACTGTCAGCATCGGGAATTTCGCGCTGGGAGGGATCGGTACTTCGACCCTGGCGGCGCTGGTTCTGTATCAGCTGCTGGGCTTTGGCCGCCGGGCCTGAGCGACAAGGGCCGATTCGTCGCCACCCCGCGCGGATCGGCCCCCAATCTGGGGGTATAGAAGCCGCCCGCCACCGCTGATATCTCGGTCTGGTGTTCAACAACCTGCTGCGGGCGCGGGAATATCACCCTTCGCGCTCGCGTTACAGCTGAGTGCGTGCCCGGCATGAAACGGGGCCGGAGTTGCCGTCTTGCTGCCTGATTCTGCTGTCTCTCACTCTGCTTTACGGCGGGGATGCGACGGATTCCCGCGCATATCGCCTTGTTCTGCCGGCATGGTTCCGCTGAATGCCGGGGCCGGGGCAGTTGCGGATGGACGCTGGCGTCCGGACGTATTAGGAAGGCTGCCGACGCGCGGGCGCGCATGTCCCGTGCCAGAGCAAAAACGAAGAACAAAGCGAAACCGAGCAGACAGATGCAATCCGGCAAAAGCGCGGCCGAGGTCGTCGCGACCGTGAAGCCATTCCAGATCCGCGGCCGTTCCTTTACGGCGGTGGCCCTGCATCTGACCGGCCGGCCCGACCGTGCCTTTTTCCAGGCGCTTGAGGCGCGGCTGAACCAGACCCCGCTGTTTTTCGAGAACGCGCCGCTGGTCATCGACCTTGAGCTGGCCGACGGGCTGGACAGTGCCGAAGAGCTGATGCGCCTGACCGCCGAGCTGCGCCGCCGCAAGCTGTCGGTCTTTGGCATTCAAAGCGGCACCCCCGCACAGGCGCGCGCCGCCAATGAGGCCGGGTTGATTTCGCTGCCCGCAGGCCGCGATGTCGCGTTGGAACGAGTGACCCGTCAGGGCAGCCGCTCCGTACCCGCCACCCCCGCACCCGCGCCGAAAGAGCCCGCGAACCGCATGGTCACCCAGCCGGTGCGTTCGGGCCAGACGGTTTTTGCCGACCGGGGCGATCTTGTCATCGTCGGTTCGGTCAGTTCGGGGGCCGAGGTGATCGCGGCGGGCAATATCCATATCTATGGCCGGTTGCGGGGTCGTGCGCTGGCCGGGGTGAACGGCGATACCTCGGCGCGCATCTTTTGCCATGCGCTTGATGCCGAGCTGCTGGCCATCGCCGGGCTGTACCGCACCAGCGAAAATCTGGGCGCCGACACACCGCGGCAATATGTGCAGGTCTATCTTCAGGGCGAGGTGCTGCGCATCGAGTCCCTCAAATAACCCATGATCGAAAGGAAACGCTCGTGAGCAAGGTTATCGTAGTCACCTCCGGCAAGGGCGGCGTCGGCAAGACAACCTCGTCGGCCGCTATCGGCGCCGGGCTCGCCATGCGCGGTCACAAGACGGTCGTCATTGATTTCGACGTGGGCCTGCGCAACCTCGATATGATCATGGGTTGCGAACGGCGCGTGGTCTTTGACTTTATCAACGTGATTCAGGGCGATGCCAAGCTGAAACAGGCGCTGATCAAGGATCGCCGGCTTGAGAACCTGTTCATCCTGCCGACCTCGCAGACCCGTGACAAGGACGCGCTGACGAAAGAGGGCGTCAAGGCCGTCCTCGACGAACTGCGCGAAGAGTTCGACTATATCGTCTGCGACAGCCCCGCCGGGATCGAGCGCGGCGCCCATCTGGCGATGTATTACGCCGACGAGGCCGTCGTGGTGACAAACCCCGAGGTGTCGTCCGTGCGCGACAGTGACCGGGTGCTGGGGCTTTTGAACAGCAAGACCGCTTTGGCTGAAAAGGGCGACGGCAGCGCGGTCAAGGCGCAGCTTTTGCTGACCCGCTTTGACCAGAACCGTTCGGCCAATGGCGAGATGATGAGCGTCGATGACGTGCTTGAAATCCTGGCCATCCCGCTGCTGGGCATCATCCCGGAAAGTACTTCGGTGCTGAAAGCCTCGAACGAGGGGACGCCGGTGTCGCTGGATGAGAAATCGCCCGCAGGCAAGGCCTATCTTGACGCGGTCGGCCGTCTGGTCGGCGAGCAGATCGAGATGCGCGCCAATCCGGGTGAACAGCGGCGCGGTTTCTTCCAGCGGCTTCTGGGACGGACGGCCTGACCATGTTCAGTTTCCTGACCCGCCAGCGAAAGCCCAGCTCGGCCCAGACCGCCAAGGAGCGTTTGCAGATCCTGCTTGCCCATGAACGGTCGAGCGGCGCGAAAAGCCCCGACTTTCTGCCGCTGTTGCAGCGCGACATCCTTGAGGTGGTGCGCCGCCACATGGATATCGACAGCGATGCCGTCGATATCAAGCTGGAGCGCAGCGACGATCTGTCGAGCCTCGAAATCAATATCGAGCTGCCCTCGGTAAAGGTTGAAAAAGCGCGGACCTTGTAGGGTCCGCGCCGTCGCCTTGACTGCCTCTGTGGTGGTTCAGGGTCAGAGCGTTCCTTTTTCCATCTCGGCGGCGATATGTTCGGCCTGCCGGATCGCCAGCGCGACAATGGTCAGCGTCGGGTTTTCGGCTGCCGAGGTGGTGAATACCGAACCGTCCGAGACAAAGAGGTTCGGGATGTCATGCGACTGGCCCCATTTGTTCACCACGCCGTCACGCGGATTTTCCGACATGCGGTTGGTGCCAAGGTTGTGGGTCGAGGGGTAGGGCGGCGTCGGCAGAACCCGCGTCGCGCCCGCCGCACGATAGATCCGCTCACCCGCCGCATAGGCGTGGTTGCGCATCGCGATATCGTTCGGGTGATCGTCGTAATGCACATTTGCCACCGGCAGGCCGAACCGGTCCTTTTCGCCGGGGTTCAGGGTGATGCGGTTGGTTTCCTGTGGCAGATCCTCGCCCACGATCCACATGCCCGCCATGTTTTCATAGCTGTCGAGGGCCGAGGTGAACTCGCGTCCCCAGCCGCCCGGGTCCATGAATGCCGCCATGAAGGGCACGCCCAGCGACAGGGTTTCCAGCTCATAGCCGCCGACAAACCCGCGCGAGGGGTCGTGATGGGCCTCGTCCTGGACGATGCCGGCCATGGTCGTGCCGCGCCACATGCGTACCGGGCGTTCAAAGATCGCATAGACCGAACCGGTCGTGTGGCGCATGTAGTTGCGTCCGACCTGACCCGAGCTGTTCGCCAGCCCGTCCGGGTACCGTTCCGAGGCCGAGGCAAGCAACAGACGCGGGCTTTCGATCGAGTTCCCGGCCACTGCGACGATACGCGCGCGCTGGAGCTGTTCGGTTCCGTCCTTGTCGATATAGCGCACGCCGGTGACCTTGCCGTCGGCGTCATGCTCGATCCGGGTGGCGTGGCAATGGTCGCGGACCTCAAGGTTGCCGGTCGCCTCGCCGCGCGGAATATCGGTATAGGCGGCCGACCATTTCGCGCCCCATTTGCAACCCTGGAAGCAAAAACCGGTCTGCTGGCAGGCCATACGGTCGTCGTTGTCGACCGAGTTGATGGCCATGCGCCCGGTCGAGACCTTGCTATAGCCTGCCGCCTTGGCGCCTTTTTCAAGCACGAGGTAATTGTTGTTCCCGGGCAGGCCCGGCCAGTCATTGGTGCGGGTCACGCCCAGCTTTTTCTCGGCCAGATCGTAATAAGGCTCAAGATCCGACAGGGTGATCGGCCAGTCCAGCAGGTTTGCCCCATCGACCCGGCCATAAGTGCTGAGCGCCCTGAACTCATGCTCCTGAAAACGCAGCGAGGCGCCAGCCCAGTGGATCGAGGTGCCGCCCACCGCTTTGACGATCCATGCGGGCAGGTTGGCGAAATCGCGTGCGATCCGCCAGTCGCCCGAGGTGGTGCGCATGTCGCCCCAGCTGAGCTGGGCGAAACTGTCCCATTCGTCGTTGATGTAATCTTCGGGCAGATAGCGGCCTCCGGCCTCCAGCGCGACGACCTTGATGCCCCTTTGGGCCAGTTCGTTTGCCAGCACGCCTCCACCTGCGCCGGTTCCGACCACGACCACGACCGAGGCATCGTCATGTTCGAATTTAGCAACATTATCAGCCATGTCCGTCCCCCCTTACAGCCAGTCGATGTCGTTGAAACCGCGCTCGATATAGCCGCCGTGAGAGAAGCTTTCCCCCTCATAGCCAAAGACCGGCCAGATCTCTTTCTGGTTATAAAGCCCGGTCACCAGCCCGGCGCGCACGGTCTGGAAAAAGGGCGTGTGCTCGATCATGCGCAGCATGGTGACACGGTCCTTTTCCCAGCCGGCCGAAAGGTAGTCGTCAAAGCCCTGCGCCTTGGCGACAAGGTTCAGGCCGGTAATGCCTTCTTCGACCATCTGTGCCTTTTCGGCCGTGTCATATCCCTTGACGGCGATGGCATAGTAACGGTCGGCGATGCGATCATGCGGATAGATATCGCGCGCCATCTGGATCAGCGTCGCCATGGTGGCGGGCTTCAGCGTGGTGGTCTCGACCGCCCAGGCGGCATCGCGGGCGGCGACAAAGCCCGAGCCGACCACAAAGGTCGCCCCCGCCGCCATGGCGCGCGCCAGCAGGCCACGCCGGGTCAGCCCCCTGACATTGCTGCCAGAGGGGGAGTTATGTGCAACAGTCATTCTTTCCTCCCTTAGTTGGTGGGCCCGCCGCCTCGGCGGGGTGCCTGCCTAGAGATACCGGCCAGCGCGTTGCAGCACCTCGATCTCATAGCCGTCGGGGTCCGTGATGAAGAAGAAGCGGGCGATCACCTCGCCTCCGGGTGCGAAATCGACCAGCTTTCGCGGGGCAAGGCCTGCATCGGTCAGCCGCTTGTGCTCGGCCGCGACATCGTCGACCGAGACAGCCAGATGGCCATAGCCGCTGCCCAGTTCATAGGGCTCCTCCCGGCCCTTGTTGATGGTCAGTTCCAGCTCGAAGGTGCTTTCGGCACTGGCCAGATAGACAAGGGTGAAGTTGTCGAAATCCAGGCGCTCGACGGGTTCAAGGCCGAACGCCGTCTTATAGAAGGCAAGCGACCGCGCCTCGTCCAGCACGCGGATCATCGAATGTATCATCTTGGCCATTGCGGGTGTCCTTTCCGATCTTCCATCTGGAATATCGGATCAGGCGCGGGCCCGTGGGTAGCATCATGCTACCACGATGAAAATTTCCTTGAAAACCGGCCGGGGGCAGGTCAGGCAGCCTGCGAAACCTGCCTTGCGGCGCGACGAAAATCCTGTGCGCCCTGTCCGCGCAGCTCAAGCTGGACCAGGCAGGCACAACGCAGCAGAGAGGCAAAGTTCACCGGCTCTCCCCTAAGCTGCAGGACTTCGGATTGCAGGGTGGAAAGAAAGGCGGGTGTTGCCATGCCTTCGCTGGCAGCGATCCCGTCCAGGATATCCCAGAAAGCCCGCTCGAGTCGGATCGAGGTGCTTTGCCCGTTCAGCCGCAATTTGCGGGTCACCGGCTGATAGCGGCGCGGATCCTGATGCGAGAATACCTGACACATGGCATGGTTCCCAGACTGGCAAGCGTTCGGCGATGATAGCACAAAGATCAGCGCCGGCCATGGGCCGGGCGGATCTTCTGAGATATTGATCGCCCCCTGACGATGACGCAAACCGGCATGGGCAGGCAAGACAGGCAGAGGGATGATATGATGACATTGCCGCAGGGTTCCATGCGGGTCGGCCTGACCCCGCCGTGGCTTATCGCCGATCTGGGGCATCAGCGGCGGGTTCTGTCCTTTGCCCCGCATCGTCCCGGTTTCTGTCGGGCGCGGCATATCCTGATCCGTCAGGTGCGTGACGCTGATCTGACCCCGGATCTGGACGCTGCCCGCTGGCTGGGGGATCAGATGGGGCGCATCGGTCATGCCGGTGGTGTTGGTATGATGACCTCACGCGCGATCAGCCATTACCGATGCGCCTCATCCGGGCCGGTAAGCTGTCTTGCCACGGTAGGCCTTGGCAATGCCGAGCGGGTGGGCCACCGCGGCATGATCCCGCGGCGCGGCCATGGCACGATCAACATTGCCCTGCTGATCGAAGAGGGGCTGACCGAACCCGCGATGATCGAGGCGCTGAGCATAATCGCCGAGGCCCGCACCACAGCCATCCTGATGGCGGGGATCGAGCTGTCGACGGGCCGCGCCACCGGCACAGGGACCGATTGCATCGCGCTGGCTTGCGATGCAGGCGCGACCTGCCATGCCGGGCTGCACACGCCCTTGGGCGAGGCAATCGGGGCGGCGGTCTATGACGCGGTGCTGGCGGGGGCGCTTGACTGGATCGCCGAGCATGGCGCGCAGACCCCCGCCGGGGCAGTGCCTAGCCCAGTATGAAGCCCAGCCGTTCCAGTGTCTGGCGCAGCTTATGGCGGCCCTTCAGTGCCGCGACATCACGCAGCCGGTCGACAAGAAGCGCGCTCCAGCTTTGCGGGGGCAGGGACTGCTCGGCGCGAAAGGCTTCGGTCGCGCGGTCGTGGCGGGCGATGGCCTCGGCCAGCGGGGCGGTCGAATAGGTCTCGTGATGCAGCACCGCCTGTTGAGGCAGGCGCGGCTTGACCGCCGTTTCGACCTTGCGGTCAGGATGACCGACAACCAGACCGAACACGGCTGCCGCCCGGCGCGGCAGGTTCAGCAGTTCGGCCACTGCCTTGGGGTCGTTGCGCAAGGCGCCGATATAGACCGTGCCAAGCCCCAGCGATTCCGCAGCGATCAGCGCATTTTGCGCTGCGAGAGCCGCGTCAATGGCGGCAAGCAAAAAGGTCTCGGTGTAGTCAAGACCCTGCAAGGTGACGCCGGCGGTGTCGGCCACCGCCTCGGCCCGGGCAAGGTCGGCGATCCAGACGAGGATCAGCGGCGCCTGCCGGATATGTTCCTGACCGCCCGCGATTTCGGCCAGGCGGTCGCGGCGGTCGGGATCGGTGACGGCGACCACGCTCCACGCCTGGATATTCGATGAGGTCGGCGCCGAGGATGCGGCAGCAACAAGCGTCTCGACGGTGCCGGGCGCCAGCGGATCGGGTCGGTAGGCGCGGACCGAGCGATGGTCAAGCAGGCTTGCCAGCACGGGGTTCCAGCCGGCCAGCGGCACCGGTTCGCGATAGCGGCGGCTGGCTGCGTCAACCGCCTCGGCGGGCTGGGGCGGGGTCAGGGGGATGTTCATTCTGTAGCTCCTTTTTCAGGGCCTGTCCTTTTCAGGGGGCGGGACTGCCGTGCCGTTGAAAGACAGCATTGATGCGGGCCTCGATCTCGGGGGTGATCCTGACCTCGACCGAGCGCAGATCGGCCTCAAGCTGATCGGGTCTGGTCGCTCCGATGATATTGGCGGTGACAAAGGGCCGGCTGGTGACATAGGCGATGGCAAGCTGCGCCGGGTCCAGGCCAAAATCGCGGGCGATCTGCAGATAGGCATCGACCGCCTCGGCGACGCCCGGCTTGGTGTAGCGGTCGCCCCGGTTGAAAAGGGTCAGCCGCGCGCCCTCGGGCCGCGCGCCGCCCTGGTATTTCCCGGTCAGAAAACCCTGCGCCAGCGGGGAATAAGCCAGCAGTCCGACCTGCTCACGCTCGTGAAATTCGGCCAGCCCCTGCTCATAGGTGCGGTTGATCAGGTTATAGGCGTTCTGGACCGAGACGACGCGCGGCAGATCCCGCGTTTCGGCCAGATGCAGAAAGCGCGACAGGCCCCATGCGGTTTCATTAGACAGGCCAATGTGGCGCACCTTGCCTGCCTTGACCAGCGCGTCCAGCGCCCCGAGCGTTTCCTCGATCGGCACTTCGGCGCTGTCATTGCCTCGGCCGGGGGCATGGCTGCCATTACCAAACAGCGGCACCGGGCGACTGGGCCAGTGGATCTGGTAGAGGTCCAGATAATCGGTCTGCAGGCGGCGCAGCGAGCCTTCGATTGCTTCGTTGATATTTTTCGCATCCAGTCGCGGTGGCTGGCCGTCGGCACGCAGATAGGTGCGCTCACTTGGCCCCGATACTTTCGATGCCAGTACGATCTGGTCACGTCTACCGCGCGCCTTAAGCCAATTGCCGATGATGCGCTCGGTTGCGCCCTGTGTCTCGGGCCGGGGCGGGATGGCATAGTTTTCCGCCGTGTCGATCAGGTTGATGCCGAAATCTATGGCCCGATCAAGCTGGGTGTGCCCCTCGGCCTCGGTATTCTGTTCGCCCCAGGTCATGGTGCCAAGGGCGATGGCCGAAACCTTGATGCCGCTGTGGCCAAGAGGGCGATAGTCCAGTGTCATGCAAATTCTCCTGCAGGTCATGAACAGGCACGGTGGGCGCGCCTGTCCGGTTGGTGGGCGCTACTCTGCGGCCGAGATATTGCGGCGCGCGGTGAACAGGTTTTCGGGCCGGGGCAGGCCGAAATGGTCGCGCAGGGTCCGGCCCGAGTACTCATCGCGGAACAGGCCGCGTTTGCGCAGGATAGGCAGGACATGTTCGACAAAGGCGTCAAACCCCCCATGCAGCCATGGTGGCATGACGTTAAAGCCATCCGCCGCGCCGCCTTCGAACCAGGTCTGGATCTCATCGGCGATCTTTTCCGGCGTGCCGACCACGACCCAATGTCCGCGCGCCCCCGCGATGCGATGCATGAGCTGGCGGATGGTCGGCTTTTCGCGGTCGACGATGTCGAGGACCAGCTTGAAGCGGCTTGCCTCGGCCCGGTCGGGATCAGGTGCGATCAGGTGGCGCGGGAAAGGGCCGTCCAGATCATGACCGCTGAGGTCCAGACCCGTCATCCGCTTAAGCACATCCAGCGAATAGGCGGGCTGGGTCAGGCTGTTGAACTCGTCATGCAGCGCCTGCGCCTCGGCGGTGGTCGAGCCGATATAGGGGCTGATGCCGGGCAGCACCTTGATATGGTCGGGATTGCGGCCAACGCCCTGCGCCCGCGACTTGATATCGGCGTAAAATTCTTGTGCGCTGGCAAGGGTCTGATGGGCGGTAAATATCGCCTCGGCATAAAGGGCGGCGAAATGGCGCCCGTCCTCGGACGAACCGGCCTGCACATAGACCGGGCGGCCTTGCGGGCTGCGCGGCAGGTTCAACGGCCCTTTGACGCTGAAATGCTGCCCGGCATGATCAATCGTATGGATGCGGCTGTCATCGGCAAAGATGCCGCTTTCGGGGTCGATGACCAGCGCTTCATCCTCCCAGCTGTCCCACAGCTTGGTGACGACCTCCAGGTATTCATGCGCACGGCCATAGCGGTCGGCGTGGAGGGGATGGGCCTCCAGCCCAAAGTTCTGCGCGGCCTGAGCCGCCCCGGTGGTGACGATGTTCCAGCCCGCGCGCCCCTGCGAGATGTGATCGACCGAGGCAAACAGCCGTGCGAGGTTGTAGGGCTCGGTATAGGTGGTCGAGGCGGTGGCGATCAGCCCGATGCGGCTGGTCGCGGCAGCAAGCGCCGCGATCGTCGTCAGCGGCTCTAGCCGAAAGCGGCTCGCGTAGCGGATGTTATCGGCCAGCGCCGGCCCGTCGGCAAAGAAAACGGCGTCGAATTTCGCGGCCTCAGCCTTGCGGGCAAGCTCTTGATAGTCCGAGATATCCACCGTCCGATGCGGGTCCGAGCCCTTGTAGCGCCAGCCGGCCTCATGATGGCCGCCGGGATAGATAAAGAGGTTCAGGTGAAGCTGTCGGCTCATGTTTTTTTGTCCTTGTAACTCAATGGGTTGCGACGCCCAGCTTGGTCAGCAGATGACGGCGAAGCTGGCCAAAGCGCGGGTTGTCGGGCTGGCGTGGCGCGGGCAGGTCGATCGAAAGGTCCTCGACAAATGTCCCCTGTTCGAGCACCAGCACCCGGTCGGCCAGGCTGATCGCCTCGTCCACGTCATGAGTGACCAGCAGAACGGCGGGGCGGTGACGGGCGCAAAGCTCTTTCAGCAGGGCGTGCATGCGGATGCGGGTCAGCGCATCCAGCGCCCCAAAGGGCTCATCGGCCAGCAAAAGCTCGGGCTCGCGCACCAGTGAGCGGGCCAGCGCCACGCGCTGTTGCTCACCGCCCGAAAGCTCGACCGGCCATGAGCGTTCGCGCCCGGTCAGGCCCACCTCCCGCAGCATGCGCCGCCCCGCGTCATCGGCCCCGGTCAGGCCCAGCGTCACGTTTTCCAGGACCCGCAGCCAGGGCAGCAGCCGGGCATCCTGAAAGACCACCGACCTGTTTTCCGGCACATCCAGACGGCCAGACCCGGTGACCTCATGGTCAAGCTCGGCCAGCGCCTTGAGGAAGGTGCTTTTGCCCGAACCCGACCGGCCAAGCAGGGCCACGAACTCGCCCCTGGCGATCCGCAGGTTCAGCCCGTCAAGTATGGTGCGCCCGTCAAAGCTGCGGTGCAGATTCTGCGTCTGAACCACCAGATCATCTATTGCGACAGTGTGCGGCGCCATGTGAGGGCCCTCCTTTCGACAAAGCGTACGGCGGCATCCGAGGCGAGGCCCAGCACGGCATAGACCACGATGCCCGCGATGATGATTTCGGTCTGGCCATAGGTCCGCGCGAGGTTGATCATGTAACCAAGGCCGCTGGTGGCGTTCACCTGTTCAACCACAACAAGCGACACCCAGCACAGCGTCACCGCAAAGCGCAGCCCCAGCAGAAAGCCCGGCAGCGCCCCCGGCAGGACGACCTGACGGATAAAGGTCCAGCGCGGCAGATTCAGCGTTTCGGACAGTTCGACATAACGGTTGTCGATGCCGCGCAGCGCGTTATGGGTGTGGATGTAGATCGGCACGATCACGGCAAGGACGATGGTGATGATCTTCATCTGCTCGCCGATGCCGAACCACAGCATCAACAGCGGAATCAGCGCCAGCGTCGGCACCGCGCGCTTGATCTGGATCGGGCCGTCAATCAGCGCCTCGCCCAGCCGCGACAGGCCGGCGATCACGGCCAGCACTGTGCCGATGGCGACGCCGATCACCAGCCCCGAGACGGCACGCCAGGCCGAGACGCCGAAATGTTCCTGCAAGCGGCCATCGGCGATCAGCTGGCGGAATGCGTCTGCGACCGTCCATGGCGCTGAAAAGATGCGCGGATCTATCAGCCCCAGCCCCGAGCCGATCACCCACGACGCCACCAGCAAGAGGCTGCCCAGCTGCATGCCAAAGGGGATGGCGGGACCGGGTCCCAGCCGCACCCGGCCGCCCCTGCGGGCACGTACAAGCGGGGCGGCTGGCGCCGCTGCCGTCGCGGGCTTGAAATCGTCGGTTGCGATCAGCGTCATTGGGTCAGCTCCTCTTGCCTGGTTGCGCTTGAGCCTTGCGCCAGCGCCTTGGCGGCGATCCGTTCAAAGCGCCGGTCAAAGATCTTTTCGGCGCTGAAGGGGGTGTTGCCCGTCGCCTCGGCCAAAAGCTCGATCGTATGGGTGTGGCGGGCGATGACCTCATCCCAGTTCGCGGGAATGACCTGAGTGCCGGTCTGTTCAACCGCGGCCTTGCCGTCTTCATAGGAAAGGCTCTGATCCTTGACGTAATAGCCCTGAATGAATTCTTCGGGGTGATCGTTGATCCATTCCGTGGCGCGCGCCCAGAGCCGGACATATTCAGCCGCCGCTGCCGCTTTGGCCGGATCGTCAAGCACCCATTGCGGCGCCCACAGATGGCTGGGGTCGTCGCGCAGCCCATGATCGACCAGTCGCGCACCGTCGGGGCCATATTGGCGGATGTAGCGGGCGATATAGACACTGCCGAGCGGGGCGACATCCACCTGACCCGAGGCAAGCGCGACCGGATAGACATCGCCCGTGCTGGGGATCTCGACCAAGGTCACATCGTCACGGGTCAGGCCCGCCGCCTCAAGCGTGCGCAGGACCAGCGCGCCTTGCGCCTGTCCCGGGCTATAGGCGATGCGCCGGCCCCTGAAGTCCTGAATGCTTCTGATCTGTTCGCCAAGGGCGGGGCTGACGCCAAAGCGATAGATCGGATGGGCGATCGGGTCCTGCCGTTCGCGATAGGCGATGTTGCGGACAGGAAGGTCGTTCCATGTCGCATGGATCGAGGGGATTTCGGCGACGCTGGCGACGTCCAGCGCCTTGGCGCGAAACGCCTCGCTGGTTTGTGGGCCGCCGCTAAGATTGGCCCATTCGATCTTGAAGCCGACCTCGTCGATCAGGCCCGAAAGCTCAAGCGCCTTTTGGGTGACCGGGTCGCCGACGCGCAGTACGGTACCTTCGGGTATTTTGTCCGGCAGCGGCTCTTGCGCGATGGCGGGTGGGGCAAGAATTGCCAGGCTGACAGCCAATGCCAGCAGCCGGCGGGATGGAATCTTGGTCATGTTCAACCTGTCCAGAGTGATGGTTCCGGACATCAGAAGCTAACCAGAAATCACTTAATGTCGATAGATATGGTGTATTTAAATTCGCCTGCCGAGAGGCAGGATTTTTCGCCCGTCCTGCACCGCAGAGCATGTTACAACTGCAACAAGAATCGCGCGGGCGCGAAACGGCCGCCTGCGCGGGCTCTGGCCAAGCGGTCGGTAAACTTGGCTTTTCCTGGGGCTATGAAGCTTGATTTTGCGCAGCTATGTTGGCGAAATCTTCGGACGCCCTGCAGCTTGAACGAAGGGCCCTGAGGTCCGACGGAACGCCACGCCATGATCTCTTGCCCGACCGGAACCCCGGTCCCTACGCCCGAAACCGAACCGCCGCAGCGCATCCTTTTTGTCGAGGATGACCGCAAGCTCAGCGCATTCCTGTGCCGCTATTTCACTGAACAGGGCTATCAGGTCGAGGCTGCCCATGACGGCGCGGCGATGCGTCGGGCGCTGGCAGGCAAGGGCTTTGATCTGGTGGTGCTGGACGTGGGCCTGCCGGGACGCGAGGACGGCTATGCGCTGGCGCGCGAACTGAAAAAGGAACACGACCTTGGCATTCTGTTCCTGTCAGCCCGGCAAGAGGCACTGGATCGCATCGTCGGGCTGGAGATCGGGGCGGATGATTTCCTTGTCAAGCCGTTCGAACCGCGTGAGCTTCTGGCCCGTATCCGTGCCATTCTGCGCCGGTTGCCCTCGGGCGGGCCAAAGGCGCAGGCCGAGACGCGTCGGATCGTCTTTGACGGCTGGGTGCTGGATCTTGATGCGCGGGTGCTGCGCGACCAGCATGGTCAGGTGCAGGATCTGACCACCCAGGAATTCAACCTGCTCAGCGTGCTGGCGCAGCGGCCCGGACGGGTGCTGAGCCGCGATCAGTTGCTGGACCTGACCGTCAGCCGCAACTGGTCGCCTTACGACCGTTCGGTCGATGTGATGATCGGCAAGATCCGCCGCAAGATCGGCGATACCGGACCGCAGCCGCGGCGCATCCGCACCATTCGTGGCGCGGGCTATATGTTCTCGCCCGAGAATTAGGGTTGCGCGGCGCTGTCGGGGCGCAGGCATGGCAGGTCAAGAACTACCCGCGCGCCGCCGCCTTCGCTATTGCCGATATGGAAATCCCCGCCGCTGACCAGTGCCAGCTGCTGGATCATCGGCAGTCCCAGCCCGGTGCCACCCGGCTTGGTGGTGAACAGCGGCTCTGGCGCATGATCAAGGACTACGGCATCAAATCCCGGTCCCTCATCCTCGACCGTAAGGCGCGCGTAATCGCTGCCGCGCCAGATATGGCGCAACCGGACCCGCACCGGCCCCCGGCCCTTGGTCGCGTCGCGGGCATTGATCAGCAGATTGACCACAGCGGTCTCGATCTGGACAGGATCGACGGGGGCAAGCAATGGCCGGTCGGGCAGGTCGCATTCGATGCGCATGCCCTGACACAGCGTACGCGCCAGCATGGACACGGCATTGCCGACCGGCTGGCGCAGATCGGCCGGATCGGGCGATTGCGTGGGCTGGCGGGCAAATCCCATCAGCCGCGTGACCAGATCACCCGCCGTCATCGCAGCGTCAAGCGCGTCCCCCGCATAGGGTGCAAGACCGTCCTGCGCTGGCAAACGTTCGGCGATCACCGCAAGATTGGCGCGGATCACCGCCAGCATGTTCTTGAAATCATGTGACAGGCCTGCCGCCAGCCGCGATGTCGCCTCGATCTGGCGCATCAGGGCCAGTTCGCGTTCGGCACGGGCCTTGGCGGCGCGCAGTTCGACCAGTTGAAAGCAGCGCTCAAGCGCCTGCATCAGCTCATCCAGAAAGAAGGGCTTGCGCAGATAATCGTATGCCCCCGCTTTCAGCGCCGCGATGGCACTGTCGACCGAGGCATATGCGGTCATGATCACCATCACCAGACCGGGATGCAGCGTGCTTAGCCGCGCGGCAAGCTCTGTCCCGTCCTCGTCACGCAGGCGGATGTCGATCAGCACCACCTCAATCGGCTCGGCCTCCAGCAACGCAAGGGCAGATGCGCCGTCCGGGGCTATGCGGCATTCCACCCCTTCAAGCGCCAGCGCGCGCGAGGTCGAGACGGCGAAATCGGCATCGTCGTCGAGGATGAGCAGCCGCCGGGTCATGGCTGGCCTCATGGCTGTTCGTGGATGCTTAGCCGCATGGCCGTACCCTCGGGTCCGGTGCGGGCGATCCAGGCATCACCGCCGTGCAGTTCCGCCACCCGGCGCACCAGCGCAAGGCCCAGCCCCACGCCAGAGGCCTTGGTCGTGACCAGAGGGTCAAAGGCGCGGGCGCGGATCTCGGGTGCAAGGCCGGGGCCGTTGTCCCCGATCTCAAGGATCGTCCGCGTGCCGTCGTGAAAGGCGCGCAAGGTGACATGGGGAACCCGGCCGGGGACGGTTTCGGCGGCCTGCAACCCGTTCTCGATCAGGTTGCGGATGGCAAATTGCAGCCGCGTCGGATCGCAGCGCAGCCGCATCCCTTCAGGCACCTGCATGGTGATCTGCTGCGCGGCGGGATGTTCCGCGACCAGCCCCGCCAGCCAGTCGCGCAGATCGACCGGCACCGTCTCATGCGCGCCCTGCCGGGCGAAATCCAGCAAGATGTCGATGATGCGGCTGCAACGGGCGATGTTGCGGCGGATGCGCTGCACGTCCTCTTCGGCTTCGGGACCAAGGCCGGGGCTGCGTGACAGCACCTCGACCGAACTGGTGATGGTACCCAGCGGGTTGCGCAGTTCATGGCTGATCGTCGCCGCGACCTCGCCCACGGCGGCAAGGCGCTGGCGAACCGCCAGTTCGCGCTGGGTCGAGCCAAGCCGGCGCAGGGCGTCGATCAGATCATCCTCGGTCAGGCGGCGGCGCTCATTCGCCATCACGGCCCAAAAGGCCAGCAGCGCCAGCAAAGGGGCCGAGCCCAAAAACACATGCGTTGCCGCCTGCGGGTTCTGCAGACTGGCCGAGAGGTACCGCGCCAGCAGGTAGACCAGTCCAAGCCCCGCCATCAGCAGCGCGAAAACCGCCGCGACCTGCCAGGCGCGCTGCCCAAGGCGCGGCGGCATCCGCTGCAGGCGCAGGGCAGGGGCGGCGGGATCAACCGCGTCCGGTGCTCGCCCGCGCTTGCAAAAATCGCGGCAATGCGGCTCAAGACTGCAACACAGCGAACAGATCGGCCGCTCATAGAAGGTGCAATAGGCCATGTCGCGCGTTTCATAGCCGTGGCTGCAAATCGCGCAGTCGCAATGTGTGCGGCGGCGAAAGACATGGGGCGCGCGGGCAATAAAGCCATGCCCCTGTCGCATCAGACCCAGCCCCGTCGCCGCGATCAGGGACAGGGCAAAGGCGATGGGCGCGGACCAGGCCTGTGCCATTTGCCCGCCAAGGCCCGCGTAAAGCGCCAGCCCCACCAGTGCCCCCAGTGCCATGCCGCCGCATCCGACCGGGTTGAAATCGGGCAGATGGGCGCGCCGAAACTCGATCCGGGCCGGGCTAAGGCCCAGTGGCTTCAGCACCGCCAGATCGGCAAAGATCGCGCCCAGCCAGGCCAGTGCAAGGTTGGCATAGATGGCCAGCACCGCCTCAAGCGTGGCAAAGACCCCCATCAGCATCAGCGCGCAACTGATCGCGACATGGATCAGCAGCCAGATCAGCCGCCCCGGATGATAGCGTGCGACGCGCAGAAAGAAATTCGACTGCGCAAGCGAGCCTGCATAGGCATTGGTCACGTTGATCTTGATCTGTGCGACAAGGATGTAAACCGTCGCCACCACCAGCGCGGCGCGCGGACCAAACAAATATTCATAGGCGTGCCAGAACATGCCGATCGGCTCGGCCGCGAAATCGGGGGACATACCGTCCCCGATGGCGAGCCAGACAAGAAAGCTGCCCATCAGCACCTTGGTGCCGCCGATTAGGACCCAGCCCGGCCCGGCCATGATCAGCGCCCCCCACCAGCCAAGGCGGCTGCTGGCCTCACGCGGGGGCAGAAAGCGCAGATAGTCCACCTGTTCGCCGATTTGCAGCGTCAGTGCGCACAGGACGCCGATGGCACCACCCAGCGACAACATGGTAAAGGCGGGGCCGGGGGCATGTAGCCAGCTCTGCGCGGCATCGGGCTCGGTCCAGGCGATGGCGGCAAAGGGCAAAAGCGCCAGCACGATCCATGGCAGTTGTGTCACCACCTGAAAGCGCGAGATCGCCGTCATCCCGCGTGAGGCGATGGGCAGGATCGACAGCGCCGACAACAGATAGCCCAAAGGCAGGGGCAGGCCGAAACATACATGCAGCGCCTGTCCGATGATCACCCCTTCGAGCGCAAAGAAGATGATCGTATAGGTCGCGTAGATCAGCGAGGTGATGGCCGAGCCGATATAGCCAAAGCCCGCCCCGCGCGTCAGCAGGTCCATATCCACATTCGAGCGCGCGACGTGATAGGCAATGGGCAGGCTGGTGACAAAGATGAATGCCGAAACGATCAGCACCGCCACCACCGTCACATGCACCCCCCATGAGATGGTCAGTGCCGCCCCAATCGCCTCAAGTGCCAGAAACGAAATGCCCCCCAGCGCGGTATGGGTGATGATGCCCGGGCTCCAGCGGCGGTGGCTTGCCGGGGCGTAACGCAGGGCGTAATCCTCGATCGTCTCATCGGCGACCCAGGACTGATAGCTGCGTGGTGCGGGCTCAAGGCCCGGAAAACCGCCCGGGGCGCCGGCCGGCAGGTCCCCTTCGTCGATGGCGCTATGCCTGTTCACCGATCCTCCCCGGTTGCCTGTGCGGGCTGCCTTTGTCCCTGTGGCATCCATCAGCCTAGCGGGCTTTGCCCTGGCTGGGAATTGCCCGTGCCTTGCATGGCGCCGCGAAAGCCCGTGCCGCGCAAGCGCCGGTTACAAAGAATTACATTTCTGCCTCTTTCGGCATGAATGGCGATTACATGCGCGCCCCAGGCTAGGCGCGGAACCGGTCCCCAGAGGCCGGTCGCCAGTCAGGGAGCAAATCATGTCCAGAACCGTATTCAAGGTCGATCTTAACAAGGCCCCCGAAGAGGCCATTCAAAAGCCGCATAACCGCTGGCATCCCGATATTCCGATGGTCGAGACCTTCAAGCCCGGCGAGGTGCTGCGGGTTGAATGTTATGACTGGACCGGAGGCCAGGTTGGCAACAATGACAGCGCCAATGATATCCGCGATGCGGATCTGACGCGGGTGCATTACCTTTCCGGTCCCTTTGGGTTCGAAGGTGCCGAGCCGGGCGATCTGCTGGTGGTCGATATTCTGGATATCGGCGCGCTGCCCGAGTCGCGCTGGGGCTTTAACGGCCTGTTTGCCAAGGAAAACGGCGGCGGCTTTCTGACCGAACATTACCCCGAAGCCGTCAAGTCGATCTGGGATTTCGAGGGTATCTATACCACCTCGCGCCATATCCCCGGCGTACGCTATCCGGGCCTGATTCACCCGGGCCTGATCGGCTGTCTGCCCGATCATAAACTGTTGGCCGAGGCGAACCGGCGCGAGGCCGAGCTGATCGCGACCAACCCGACGCGTGTGCCTCCGCTGGCGAACCCGCCCCATGCCGCAACTGCGCTGATGGGTCATCTGAGTGGTGCCGCCGCGCAGCGCGCCGCCGAAGAGGCGTGGCGCACCGTTCCGCCGCGCGAACATGGCGGCAATTGCGATATCAAGAACCTGTCGCGCGGTTCCAAGGTGTATTTCCCCGTCTATGTAAAGGGCGGCGGGCTGTCGATGGGCGATATCCACTTCAGTCAGGGCGATGGCGAGATCACCTTCTGCGGCGCGATCGAAATGGCCGGCTGGATCGAGATCAAGGTCGAGATCATCAAGGACGGCATGTCCAAATACGGCGTGGTGAACCCGATCTTCCGTCCCTCGCCCATTGATCCGCATTTCGACGATTACCTGATCTTTGAGGGGATCTCGGTCGATGAACACACGGGCGAGCAATATTACCTCGACGCCCATGTCGCCTATCGTCGTGCCTGCCTTAATGCCATAGAATATCTAAAGAAATTCGGATATACAGGCGAACAGGCATATATGATCCTTGGCACCGCTCCGGTTGAGGGGCGCATTGCCGGCATCGTCGACATTCCCAACGTCTGCGCGACCCTGGCCATTCCAACGGCGATTTTCGACTTTGATATCCGGCCAAACGGCGATGGGCCGACACGCTCGGTTCCCGATGTCCCGGTCGCCAGGACCAGCTGACGGTTCCTCCCCCCAAGTCGCGCGTCCCGCAGTTCGCCGGGGCGCGCGCGAGGATCTGCAGGAGACAAGATCATGCTGCTTGGCTTTCTATTGTTCTACGTCGGCGCTGTGCTGTTTCTGAATGGCCTGTGGCTGATGGGCCGGATCGAGGACCGCGAGATCGTCGTTATCAACATCATCTCGGGCCTGGTTGCGGGCGCAGTGGTGGTGCAGGGCGCCTTTGGCCAGGGCGCGGACGGGCAAAGCGTGCGTGCGGCGGCGCTGACACTGATGTTCAGCACGACCTATTTCTGGGTCGCCTATAACCGGCTTGTCGCCGTGGACGGGCGTGGCCTTGGCTGGTTCAGCCTGTTTGTCGCCATCACCACCGTGCCGGTTTTCCTGCGCGCGGTGATGGCTGCCGGTTCCGCGACCGAGCTGTGGCTGGCCGCGAACTGGGCGATCTGGGGCGTCTTGTGGTTCATGTATTTCCTGCTGCTGGCGCTAGGCCGTCCGATCCTGCGCCAGACTGCATGGGTCACGCTGCTGGCCGGGATCCTCACCGGCTGGCTGCCCGGTTTTCTGCTGCTTGATGGATTGATGTGAGAAGGGCTTTCCATGCCGATCTATGATTTCGCCTGCTCTGAACATGGCATCTTTACCGAGCGGATGAGCTATGAGGCCAGCCGCGCCGGCGCGGCCTGCCCCTGCTGCGGTGCCCCTGCTGGTGTGCTGCCGGCGCTGCCGCAGATCAGCACCCTCTCCAGCGGGTTGCGCCGGGCCGAGCACAGGGCAGAGGCAAGCTCGTCCGAGCCGCGCGTGGTCAAGCGCAGCCATCTGCCCAGTTGCGGCTGCAACCTGTGCAAGAAAAAGGCGCCGCCCACCTCGCGGCGCTGGATGCTGGGGCAGTGCTGAAGCTGGGGGCGCGCTATTCGAACGCGCCCCCGTCCAACCCCCCCGCCAGATGCGGGGATGCGGGTTGCGGCAATGGCGGCCCCGCCAGGGGCGACGGTCGCGCCAATCCGCAACCCGTACAGCGCCTGACCGACGACAAGCCCTGCCAGCACGGGCGAGAGACATCCGCCCCTGCGATCAGCGACTGCGCTGCGCCCAATGCGACGCCCTGCCGCTTGGGCGGAACATGGCGCGACAAAGCGGCCAGATAGGTGGGTTCGGCCAGTGCATCGGCGGTGCAGACGCATAGAACCGCAAGCGCCGGGATCGTCGTCGCCAGCCCTGCGGTCGTGAAGCCCGTGCAGATCAGCGCAAAGATCATCAGCATCAGCCCGCGCCCGGTCATCAACCGGCCAAGCCATCCCGGCAGAAAGAACCGGGCAAGGATGTTGATCGCGCCATCCGCCATGACAAGATAGCTGAACTCACGCACGCCGACGGCGTGGCCGTTCCAGACGAAGGTTTCGCCCAGATAGACCGGCAATTGCGAGCTATACATGCCATAAGCGATGAAATGGCACAGGATGACCGCGATCAATACCCGGATCATCGGCGCGGCTGCGATAGTCAAGATCTGGGCGGGCTTGGGTCGCGGGCGGTCCTTGGCTGGCGCTTTACCCCCGTCTTCCAGCCGCAGCTTCGTTACCAGCGTCGGGACAAGCACCAGCCCCAGCGCAGCAAGGATCGGCGCATCGAGCGACAGGCCCGAGAGCAGACCTTACAGCCCTGCGCCCATGATCCCGCCATGGCCGGACCCGGCCATCAGATAGCCCGCCGCATCGGTGTGATCGGCGATATAGGCGGTGGAGGCCGAGACATTGCCGGCCGTCAGCCCGAACATGACCCGCGCGATCAGGACAAAGACGACGGCCGGCACAAGGGCAAGCAGCAACAGGCTGGCAGCCGCAAGGATCTGGCTGGCCATCAGCACCCGTTTGTGGCCCGGCCGGTCGGAGAGCTGGCCCACAACAGGGGCCGAGGTGAACTGCGCCACCGCCTCGGCCGCGATGACGATGCCAAGAACCAGCGGAGAGCCCCCATAGATCGCACCAGAAAGGGCAGGACCGGCAGGACGGCCGCCGTCCCCGCCGAATAGGTGCAAACGATGGCCCTGACCGGCAGCATGCGCCGCCAGTCAGGGCGCGGGGCCGGCGCTTACAGGGTTACCCACGACAACGGTTCAGGCCCATGCGGTTAAGAAATGTCTCAAGCTGCGCTGTCGCCTCGCTTACCGCGGGCAGGATCGCTGCGATATAGCCGTCAGGGCGGATCAGTGCCGCCTCGCCCTGGGCAAGCCCGTAGGCCGCGCGGACATGTCCGTCGTGATCAATCAGATCGCCCTGCGGGCCGATGTGGTGGATATGCAGCCCGGCGCGCGGGGTTGGCGCGACCCCCGTGGCCCCATGGACCAGCAGCGTCCAGTGCGGTCCGCGGAACCAGTGGAACAGCCGCGACGGCTGGCCCGCCGCGCCCATGACCGGCGCATCCGGAGCACGTTCGCCGGGCCGAAGCGTGCCCTTGCGTGGCGGCAGGTCGGGGATAAGCGCAGAGTCCGGGTAGCCGATATCAAGCTGCTGCACCTCGCGCCCGCGCCGCATCCCACCGCTTTGGCTTTCCCTAAGCAGCCGCGTGGCAAGGCCCAGCATCCCCTCGGCCACCGGTCGCCGCTCGGCCTCATAGCTGTCCAACAGCGTGTCGTCCGCCCCACCCAGCACCGCAGCCAGTTTCCAGCCCAGGTTATAGGCATCCTGTACGCTGGTGTTCAGACCCTGCCCACCGGTTGGCGGATGGATATGGGCGGCGTCTCCGGCCAGAAATACGCGCCCGCCGCGGTAATGCTCGGCCAGCCGTGCGTTCATTGCATAGGCCGAGGCCCAGTTGACGGCGGTGATGCGAATGTCCGCCCGACCAGTGCGGTCCAGAAACATCCGCTCGATCCCCTCTGCTGACAGGTCGGCCCCACCCTCGGCCGGGATCGGGGCCTGGATCTGAAAGAGGTCGGTTCCGGCCAGCGGACAGGCCATCAGCATCCGTTCCTTGTCGTCGCCGTTGAAGCGGTGCCATGCCGTGCGATCAAGCCCGGTCAGCGCCACATCCGCGACCATGGCCCGCGCGCCCAGCGTGCGGCCCGGAAAGGCAATATCAAGCGCCTGCCGCACAAAGCTGCGCCCGCCGTCCGTGCCGACCAGATAGCGAAAGCGCGCAGTCTCATCGCTTTTGGCGCTGATCAGGTCGGCAGTGACCCCGTCCGCGTCCTGCCGCAACGCAATGAGCTTGCAGCCGAATTCTGCGTGGTGACCCAGTTCCGCCAATCGCTGGCGCAGGACCGCCTCGGTCAGGAATTGCGGGACCATCAGGGCAAGGTGATAGGGCTCGGCCGGAGTCGGCTCTTGCAGCTCGACCGGGCTGATCTCGGCAAAGCTGCCATCGGGGCGGTGATCGCGTATCGGCGGATAGATCCCGCCCGCTGCGACCAGCCGGTCTAGCACGCCAAGATCCTCGAAAATCTCTTGCGTACGCGGCTGGATGCCCTTGCCGCGCGAGCCGGGGAAAGGCTGCGCCAGCTTGTCGATAAGGCGAAAGCTCACACCGCGGCGCGCAAGGTCGATGGCCAGCGTCAGGCCAGCCGCCCCCGCACCGCAGATGAGCACATCTGCGGCATATTCGTTTGCCATTTCTCTCTCCATATGTGTATTACGCACATAAATGGATGGTAAGTGCGATGTCAATAAAAAATATGCAAAATACACATATTAAGAGTCAGATCCGCAATCTGCATGAGGCGCTTGTTGATATCGCCACGCTGATGAACCAGCCCCAGCGCGATGAGGCGCTGACGCGGCAGGCCGGGATTTCGCTGGACCGGGCGCTGTTTCCGCTGCTGGTCGGGATCGAGCGGCGCGGCCCGATCGGGGTTGTCGAACTGGCCGACGGGGTGGGGCGGGACTACACGACCGTCAGCCGTCAGGTGTCGAAACTTGAAAGCCTTGGGCTGGTCGAGCGGCGGCAAAGCCCGACCGACAGGCGCGTCAACAAGGCGGTCGTGACCGCCAAGGGCAAAGAGATGACCGACAAGATCGACGCGGCCCGCGAACGTATCGCCATGGCCGCCTTTGCCAATTGGGAGCCGGGCGAGGTCGATGAGCTGGTCCGTCTGATGCGGAAATTTGCCGACGCCATGACCCATTCGATGGACGAGGCGGGCGAGGCCTGACCAACCCCGCGCCATCGCTTTGCGCGCCATCCGGTCAGGTGACCGGATTCATCTCGCATCTCGTGCGCACCTTTTGGGATATATCAAGAACCCGTGACCTCTTCATAATTCAGCCATGGAGGGAGAGATCATGGCTGAATTCGATACGGTTCTGACGGGGCGCGTCATTCTGACCGGGGATGAGCAGCCCGGCAGCTTTGTGGCGATCCGCGACGGGCGCATTGCGATGATCGACTAGCGGCTCGCCCTCGCAACAGGCGGGGCCGTGCCACCCGGCGTCGATCAGCACTGCGTCAACGGGTGTGTGGGCATCGTTCTGGCTGATCAAAGGCCCTGACTGCGCAGGATCACGACGAGCAGCGCGAACCAGCCCGACAGCAGGACATAGGCAGCCAATGCGAAACGCCCGTTCCAGCGCAGCGTGACCTCTTGCGGTGTGCGGTTGACCATATCAGCCAGCACCATTGATGAGGCGGTCAGGGGTGAGGTGTTGATCGCCAGGGCCCAGCCCGAGATCAGCGCCAGTGCCAGAACCACGGTCGGCAGCCCGGTCGCGGGTGCGGCAGCAAGCGCCGCGCCAAGGATCGTCACCGTCATGATCGGGTTCATCCCCACAAGCGCGGGCAATATGACCAGCAGCATAAAGAATGCGGGCATCAGCAAACCGCCCGGGGCATAGCCTGTCAGGGCCGCCCCCAGAACCGGGGGCGGTACCAGTGCCGAAAGCATCGTGCCGATGAACCCCGCTGACGAAAGAATTGCGATTTCGGTCCGGTAGCGGGGAAAGACGCGGGCGCCTTCGCGCACAAGGCGCCTGCCGACCAGCCGTCCTCCGGTAACGGGGCGGAAATGGCGGTATTGCCAGCCAAGCCACGCCATGCCGGCAAGGGGCAGGGCGACCAGAACCGCGCGGTTCAGGGGCAGGCTGGCGGTGGTTTCAATAACGACTGCCAGCCCAAAGACCGACAGGACCAGCGTCACCAGCCCAACCAAGGCCGCAGGATCGCGATGGCCTCTGGCCGGAGGGACCAGATGCGCCAGATGCCGGGGTGCGGTGATCCGGTCGATCACCCAGCCGAATGTCAGCAGGATCGCGGCGGTGGTCAGGCCCAGCAAAAGCAGCTGGACCCATTCCAGACCGGGCAGGACCGACAAAAGCACCGCCATGGCGATGGATAGCGGAGAGGCGAGCGGCGTTGCCGAAAACCCCCGCAGCAGCGCCAGAAGCATCCTCCGTTCCCGAACCTGCCGCAATTCATCATTGCCGCCCGCCGCAGCCAGCGAATTGCGCTGCCGGATCATCAGGCCCAACAGGCTTAACACGCCAAGGTTCAGGATAATGCCGAAAAGATAGCCGCCGATGGTCAGCAGGCCGTAACGGCGCGCCGGGGGCTGGTCGATGAAAAAGGACGCGCAGCGCCGCACAAGAACCGAGCTGCGGGCCGGTTCTCGCAAAAAGAACTGGTTGGCAAAGAAGGTGGCAAAGAATGCGCCCTGATCCAGCGCCTGCCCCGCTGCCCTTAGCTCGGCCCCGGCGGCGATTGCCGCGATGGTGAGCATACCCGCTATGGCAAGCATCACCCGGCCATTGCGCTGGATGCCGGGCCATTCCAGCAGCAGATATGCGACAAGCAGCCCGCGTGAAAGGTTGCGCAGCACCACCGAGGGAAAAAGCACCTCGGTCAGAACCGAAAAGATCAGCGTGATCAGGATGATGGCGCTGACCCTGCCCCGGTCGGGGGGGCGGCGGGTCCGGGTCGGACGGGGTCGGACGTCAGCAACCATCAGGCCCGTCCTTCAGGCGCTGCATGAAACCTCTATCCACATAGGCTCCTTTGATCGCGGGCTCAGGCGTCCTACCGGTTGGCTGCGACGTCACGGGCGAAATAGAGATCGTGCAGCCGGTCCATGTCCACATCCTCTTTCCGTTCGGAGAGCACGACCTTGCCGCCACGGACCAGATAGACATGATCGGCGATTTTCAGTGCCTTATGGGTGTTTTGCTCGACCAGAATGATGGTACGGCCCTGCGCCTTAAGCTGTTCAAGGATCGCCATGACCTCATCGGTCAGAAGCGGAGAGAGGCCCAGAGAGGGCTCATCGACAAGGATCAGCTTTGGTTCCTCCATCAATCCGCGGCCCATGGCAAGCATCTGCGCCTCTCCGCCCGAAAGCGAGCTGGCAAGCTGGTGCCGGCGCTCTTTCAGGCGGGGGAAGGTGCTGTAGGCCATCTCAAGATTGGCCCGCGCGTTTGCCCGGCAGCGCCGGGTAAAGCCGCCGATCAGCAGATTGTCCTCGACCGTCATGTCGCGAAAGATCATCCGGCCTTCGGGGATCATGGTCAGCCCATCCGCGACCAGATTCCATGTCGGCACATTCGAGATGTCCTTGCCCCCGAACCGGATTGCGCCCTGACGCAGCGGGATCAGCCCCATGATCGCCCGCATCAGCGTGGTCTTACCACCGCCGTTCGGGCCAAGAATGCAGGTCAGCTTGCCCTCTTCGGCTGTCAGCGAGATGTCCCACAGCACGTTGATCGCGTCATAACCGGCCCGGACCTTGTCGATTTCAAGCAGTTTCGCCACCGGTATAACTCCTGATCACTTCGGGGTTGCGGAAGACTTCTTCCGGGCTGCCATCGGCGATGAGCTTGCCAAAGTTCAGCACAAGGACGCGCTGGCAGGTGTTCGAGATGGTCTCGATATCATGTTCGACCATCAGCAGCGCGACGCCGAACCTTTGGCGCGCGTCGTCCAGCGTCTGCATGAAGGCGCGTTTGCCGTTCGTTTCCAGCCCGGCCAGCACCTCGTCCAGCATCAGCATCCGGGGGTTGGTGGCCAGGGCCTTGCCGACCTCCAGCGCCTTTTGTTCGGTCAGGGCCAGCGAACTGGCGGCGTCGCGGTTGGCCTTGTGACCCAGCCGGGTCAGATCAAGGATTTCGTCGATCTTTCCGGGGTTGCTGTGTCCGGTGCCGAAATGCTGTGCGACGATCAGGTTTTCCCGTACCGTCAGCTCATGCATGGGCTGTGGCACCTGAAAGGCGCGGCCGATCCCGATCCGCGCACGCTTGTGGATCGGGATGCCGGTCAGGTCATGGCCGCAGAAGGTCATCTTGCCCTTGCTGGGCCGGACCAGACCCGAGATCGCGTTGAACAGGGTCGTTTTTCCTGCGCCGTTCGGCCCGACCAGTCCCAGCACCTCATGCTCGGAGACCGAGAAACTGACATCCGAGACTGCCACGAGGCCGCCGAAGGCCACCGTCACATGATCAAGGGTGAGCAGCATCGCCGGCCTCCTTCCTGAAGCGACTGGCCAGCCAGGGCAACAGCCCGCTGGGCGAGAAGATGACAATGGCCGCAAGCAGGCCGCCAAGGATAAGCTGGTGACCCGAGGGCATGATCGCCTTGAAGACGAATTGATCGACCAGATAGACGATCAAAGCGCCGGCGACAGGCCCCCACAGCGTCTTGTAGCCGCCAAAGATCGCCGCAACGATGGCAAGCGTCGTCCAGCTGCCGTTGAAGGCGTAATCGGGTTCAAGAAAGTTGATGTAATGGGCGTTAAACGCCCCCATGATCCCGGTCAGAAAGGCCGAGACGACCAGAACCGCCGCCTTGAGACGGGTCGCGTTGACCCCGACCACCAGCGTCGCATCCTCACTGTCATGCATGGCGCGCAGGGCCAGCCCTTCGGGGCGGTTACGGATCAGCCAATAGACAAATACGGTCAGCAGGACCAGGGTCAGGACGACGAAATATCCCCCCAGACGCGAGCCAAAGTCGAAGCCAAATACCGTCTGCAGGCGCGGGATCGACAAAAGCCCGCCCGAACCGTTGGTCAGCCAGCGCATCTCGAT
This sequence comes from Paracoccus sp. J56, assembly GCF_019633685.1. Classification (NCBI taxonomy): domain Bacteria; kingdom Pseudomonadati; phylum Pseudomonadota; class Alphaproteobacteria; order Rhodobacterales; family Paracoccaceae; genus Paracoccus; species Paracoccus sp. J56. Next base: position 84,676 of record NZ_JAFL01000005.1, on the reverse strand, counting down.
CGCGAGAATGCGAAAGATCTCGGCAAAAGCCAGCATGGCAAGCGCGAAATAGGGCCCGCGCAGGCGCAGCGTCGGCATGGTCAGGATCGAGACGACCCCGGCGATGACACCCCCCGCAAGGATCGAGGGAAAGACCGGCAGCCCCGCGTTCATCGCAAGCAGGGCCGAACCGTAAGCGCCGACCCCGAAGAAAGCCGAGTGACCAAATGAGATCATGCCGCCAAGGTTGCCAAGCATGGCCCATGCCACGGCGATGCCGGCGATGGTCAGGGCCGAGACGACGATGCCGATGACGTAATCGTTGCCGCCAAACTGCAGAGGAACGGCCAGATAAGCACCGGCCAGAATAATGATCAGGGAAAGATATTTCATCATCCACGCCTCCTGGTGCGGCCAAACAGGCCCGAGGGCATGACCAGCAGTACGATCAGGAACAACAGCATCGAGACGAGGCCCTGCAACGCCGAGGACCACAGCGTCGCGGTCAGGCTTTCGGCGACCCCGATCAGCACGGCGCCGATCAGCACGCCCGGGACCGACCCCAGACCGGCGAGTACGGTGATGATGAAAGCCTTGATGGTCAGCGAATGACCCAGCGAAGGTTCGATCACCTTGCCGCTGTAAAGCGCAATCCCTGCAATCGACGCCAGCAGGCCGGCGACGGCAAAGGAAAGGATTTCTGTCGTGCGTGGGTCGATGCCCATCAGTTTTGCCGCGTCTCGGTTGGACGAGACGGCGCGCAGCGCCCGGCCATACCAGCTTTTGGACAGCCACCACCATACCGCGCCCACGACGAGCACGCCGATGACCGCAAACAGGATCTCGGTGTTCATGGCAAACAGCGTGTCGCCGATGATGATCGAGTCGAGATACCAGCCGGAGGTTGTCGAACGGATATCAGCCGACCAGATCATCAGGATGCCGTTTGTCAGCATGATCGCGATGCCAAAGGTCAGGATCAGTGAGTTGATCTCGCGGTCGACCCGAATTCTGGTGAGCAGCAGATAGATGATCACGCTGGTCAGCGCGACGATGATGATCGCGGCCGGCAGTGCGGCCAGCGGGTCAAGACCAAAGCGGCTTTCAGCGGTATAGGCGATATAGCCCGCCAGCAGGACCAGTTCGCCATGGGCAAGGTTGATGATGCGCATGGTCCCAAAGACCAGCGCCAGCCCCAGGGCGATCAGTGCGTAATAGGCACCGGCCAACAGCCCCGAGAACACGGATTGTGCGACGAGATCGAACATTCAGCATTTCCTGGAATTGAAAGGGCCGCGCCGCCGCAAGCCAGGGGGCGGCGCGCTGCGGATGCTTACCAGGGGACAGCAGGGAATCTTGCCTCGGCGGTGGCACTTTCCTTGGGCCAGACAATGGCGACAGCGCCGTCCTGATGCTGTGCCATCCGGTGGGCGAAGTTGGTATTGTCACCGGATTCGTCAAAAATGACCTTGCCGATCAGCGTGTCATGTTCGGTCTTGCGCAGGGCATCCTGTACACCGCCGCTGTTCAGCGTCCCGGCGTCATAGGCCTCTGCCACGGCGTTGAACAGCAAAAGCCCCTGCACATAGCCAAAGATGCCAAGGTAGTCGGGCTCTTTGTTGTGCATTTCCTTATAGGCCTCGGCAAAGGTCTGCTCTTCGGGCGTGTTGAACTGCGCCGGATAGGGCAGGGGGGCGGTGCCATAGACGTTGTTCATCAGGTCGGGAAAGTCCTGCCACATCTTGGGTGTCGCCAGGGACCAGGTGCCCATGATGGCCTTGGCATCGGGTTTCAGCACCTTGGCGGCGCGGATGATGCCGACATAGTCGTTTTCATAGCCGACCATCGCAATCGCCTCGGGGCTATCCTGCAGCTTGATCTTGTGCAGCACCGGCTTGAAATCGGCGATGGAGGGATCAAAGGGATGCAGCGTCACCTTTTTGCCCTCGGCGGTCCAGATCTCTTCCAGCAGCTTGGCCACCTCTGCGGTGGATTCGCGCGTCGAATAGATCAGCGAAAAGGATTGCAGGTCCAGCGTATCGGACAGACCGGCAAGCGCCTTGGCATAGCCCGTGGCGTTGCTGATGCGGAAAAAGGTTTTAAGGCCGCGCTGGGACAGTTCGGTCGCGACGCCGCCCGAGGTCATATAGACCTTGCCCAGCCGCTCGGCCGCGTCCGAGGCCGGGCCGATGATGTTTGAGCCATATCCGCCGGTAAAGGCCAGCGCGCCCTGAGCATTCAGCTGCTCGATGGCGGCCACCGCTTTGGCAGGCTGGCTTTCGTCGTCGATGGTGATGACCTTGACGGTGTGCTTGCCATTCGTCTCGTTAAAGACCTTGGCGGCGACCTGGATACCTTCGTTCATGCCCATGCCGGCCCGGGCGGCGCTGCCTGTCAGCGGAATTTGCGATCCGATGATCAGCTCATCGGCATTTGCAGCGCCCAGCCCAAGCGTCAGTGCCAGGACTGAAGATATCATTCTTGCAATCATCTGATCCTCCTCACCTATTTCCTGATTAGACGCATACCTGTGGAAGCCGGCACCCGCAGGCTGCCTGTCAGCTTCGTCCGTATGCGTTCGATTGGCAGCGCGGTCCCCACAGCGCTGCACTGCATCAGCGGTAAACCCTCCTATGGGGCGCTGGCGCAGGGCGGTCAGCCCGTCTGGTCAGCAGCCTCCGAATGCTGATGCAGCCTTCTGTCATCGGCATCGCACGGGTGAGAGAGCTTGTCAATAATAATGAACCATCATTTCGCAATGCGAACGAGATAGAATATTCGACTGATGGAGGACGAAACCGCTTTTGACCCCGCGGCGATATGAATTTTCCCGCCCCGGGCCGCGCATCTGGCCGGGTTGTGCTTTCGCGCGGGTGTGATACGGGTTCGCTTCTGCGAACGTCAGGTTCGACTGACGCTGGCCACGACATCGAGCAGGCGGGGGCCATAATGTTCGTGCAGCTCTTCGGGTGAGACGAGGAATGACGGTCCCCCGGTATTGACGCCATAGACCGTGGTGCCGTCGATTGAACGCAGCGGTGCGGCGATGCCGTTGATTTCAGGGCGCCAGCCGCCAAAGCTGGTGCAATAGCCGTAAGTCTCAAAATCCCGCAGCGCATCGCGGACGCCTTCTTCCATGCGCTGGCGCTGACCGGGAAATTCGCGGATGCCCTGTGCCAGGATTTCCTCACGCTCATCCGCTGTCACGCTGGCAAGCATCGCGCGTCCGATGGCCGAGTAGAACAGCGGCAGCCGCGCGCCAACCTCCATCGAAAGCGATACTGCCTGATGTGAGCGACGGGCGGCCAGAATGATGGCGCGGGTACCGGCCCGTTCACCCAGGGATACGGTGACATAGGGGTTCGGCCCCATGGACAGCGCCTCCATCTCGGCTGAGAATCGCTCGGAAATGCTGGTCGCGGCCAGCACGCTGAAGCCCAGCTGCAGCACCCTGGGGCTAAGCCGGTATTCGCCGCTATTGTTGTCGCGGATCAGGTGGCCGGTCCGGGTCAGCGTATAAGTCAGCCGCGAGACGGTCGGCCGCGCCAGTCCGGTGCGACGCGTGATTTCGTGATTCGACAGGAATCGGTCCCCCGGCTTAAAGCAGCCCAGGATGTCCAGGCCGCGGGCAAGGGCGGTGACGAACTGACGGTCCCCGGATTCGGTGTCATCTTGCATCAGATCTTCGGTCATGAATCCTGTCACAGGCTGAATGATTGATCTGCTGATCATCTCGAAGACCGGCTATTCAAACAAGGCCTTTCGCAAAGCAAACGGCTATTTCGCAAAATTTATACTGCGCTGACGTCCTGACCGGCATCCCTGCTGATCGGGCAGTGGCGTACGAAAGTCACGTGATAGGGGCTTGACGCGACGCATTTTGGATGAATACTGCTCGCTATGCGAAACAATGGTTCGCAAATTTGATCAATCCAATTGCCTCAAGGCGGGTGTCTTTGCGGCGATGCGGGCCGGAAAGGGGAATCCGGCGTGGGGTGCAGGTGGCTGGCCACCGCTGCCCGGCTCACATGACGGATCGCAGACAGGGGGAGACCGTGAGGCGTATCCATGAATTGCTGCAAAAGGGGGATCCGTCGCATGTCGCGATCACCGATCACGACGGCGTGGATTACACCTATGCCGATCTGTCCCGTCTGGTCGAGGATATGGCCGCGCGCCTTTCCGGCTATGGGATACGCCCCGGTGACCGCGTCATGCTGCTTAGCGAGAACAGTGTCACCTATCTTGCCGCCACGCTGGCCCTGGGGCGGCTGGATGCGTGGACGCTGCTTGCCAATGCGCGGCTGACAGCGGCCGAGGTCGACCGGCTTGCCCAGGTCGCCGATATCCGCTGCACGATCTACACCCCAGAGGTTTCCCCCGCCGCGCGCGGCCATGCCGCGCGGATGGGGGGTATTTCGCTGGGTCGGCTGGATTGTGGCGAACTGCTGGTTTCACCTCTGCGCGATGCCGTGCCCGAACCAGTTGAGGAAGGTCCGGGGCAAACCGCGATCCTGATCTATACCAGCGGCACGGTGGGCGAGCCCAAGGGGGTGATGCTAAGCCATGGAAACCTGCTGTTCACGGCCCAGACCTCATCCACGCTGCGCCGCATCTCGGATGGGGATGTCACCTTGGCGCTGCTGCCCGGCACCCATATCTTTGGGCTGACCTCGGTTTTCCTTGCGGCGCTGTCAAAGGGGTCGCGCATCATTGCCATGCCGCGCTTTGATGCGGATACGGTGCTGGAATGCCTGCGCGAGGATGTGACGATCCTGCCCGCAGTGCCACAGGTTTTTGCTGCCTTGCTGCGCCGGCTTTCGGAACTGGGCGTCGAGCGGCTCGAACATCGCAGGCTGCGCTATATCTATGCGGGCGGAGCGCCATTGGATCTGGGTATCAAGCAGCGGGTCGAACGGGTCTTTGGCTTGCCGCTGCACAACGGCTATGGCCAGACCGAGGCCTCGCCCGGTATCGCCACCACGCGGATCGAAAGCCCGCGCAGCGACACTTCGGTCGGGCTGGCCGCACCGGGGACCGAGGTGCGCGTCCATGATCCGAATGAACATGGCGTGGGCGAGCTTTGGGTGCGCGGCCCCAACGTGATGAAGGGCTATTACCGCAACCCCGAGGCCACCCGCACAACGCTGACCGGGGATGGTTTTCTGCGCACGGGTGATCTTGCCCGTCAGGACCCCGACGGGGCGATCCATATCGTCGGGCGGCTGAAAGAGCTGATCGTCCATTCCGGCTTTAACGTCTATCCGCCCGAGGTCGAGGCGGTGCTGAGCCTGCACCCCGCGGTTTCCCTTAGCGCGGTGGTTGGCCGGGCGCGTGACGGTGATGAGGATGTGATCGCCTTTGTCACCACTCAATCCGAAGTGACCGAGGCCGAACTGCGCAACTGGCTGCGTGAACGGCTGGCGCCCTACAAGGTGCCTGCGCGCATCGTCATCGCCGACGCCGTACCGCAGGCCGTGACCGGAAAGATATTGAAAAGCAAGCTGCTGGACCATTTCCGCGACCAGCTTGAACAGAAGGAATAGCTTGATGCTGCAGGGTTATATTTATGACGGGCTGCGCAGTCCGTTCGGTCGTCATGCCGGCGCGCTTTCGGCGATCCGGCCAGATGATCTGGCGGCGCAGGTGATCCGGGCGCTTGTTGCACGTTCGGACCTGCCGGTCGGGCAGATCGAGGATGTCATTCTGGGCAACGTCTGCCAGTCGGGTGAAGACAGCCGTAACGTGGCGCGTTTCGTCGGCTTGCTGTCGGGCATCCGGACAGAGGCCGGGGGGCTGACGGTGAACCGGCTTTGCGGCTCGGGGATGGCGGCGGCGCTTGATGCTGCGCGTTCGATTACTTTGGGCGAGGCCGGGCTTTACGTCGCGGGCGGTACCGAAAGCATGACCCGCGCCCCCTTTATTCTGGGCAAGGCACCCGCGCCCTGGCATCGCCAGCAGCCGATATTTGACTCTACCATCGGTTCGCGCTTTCCGAACCCGGAATTTGCCGCGCAATTCGGCGATCACAGCATGCCGCAGACCGCCGACAACCTGGCCGCCGAATACGGGATCAGCCGCGAGGAGTGCGATACCTTTGCCTATGGCAGCCAGCAGAAATTTGAGGCTGCCCGTGCCGAAGGCTTCTTTCGTGATGAGATCCAGCCGATCGAGATTGCAGGGCGCAAGGGTGTGACGGTGGTGGATGCGGACGAGCATCCCCGGCCCGAGACGACACAGGAAAAGATGGCGGCGTTGAAGCCCCTGTTTGCGGGCGGCGTCGTGACCGCCGCCAATGCCTCGGGCGTCAATGACGGGGCGGCGGCGCTGATGATCGGCGCGCGCGATCTGGGACCCAAGCCGCGTGCGCGCATCGTTTCCGGCGCTATCGCAGGTGTGCCGCCCCGCATCATGGGGATCGGTCCCGCCTTTGCGGTGCCAAAGGCGCTTGAGCGTGCGGGCCTGACCATGAAGGACATGGACCTGATCGAGATCAACGAGGCCTTTGCCAGCCAGGTGCTGGCCTGCTGCCGCCAGCTCGACCTTGATCCCTCTGACAGCCGGCTGAACCCCAATGGCGGCGCGATTGCGGTCGGGCATCCGCTGGGTGCCTCGGGCGGGCGGATCATCCTGACCGCGATGCGCCAGCTTGAGCGGACGGGCGGCCGCTATGCCTGTCTGTCCATGTGCATCGGGGTCGGGCAGGGCATCGCCATGGTCATCGAGCGCGTGAGCTGACGGAGGGGATGATGACCAAGGCAGGTAATGATCCCGTCTCTGTCAGCATCGAAAACGGCGTCGGCCTGATCGGGCTGGATAACCCGCCGGTCAACGCGTTGGGTGCGGCGCTGCGCAAGGGTCTTTCGGATGCAGTCGCGGCGCTGAACAATGACCCGGCGGTGCGTGTGATCTCGGTTTACGGAACCGGCCGGTGTCTTTCGGCAGGGGCGGATATCCGGGAATTTGGCAAACCTCCGCAAGAGCCGCGCCTGCCCGATGTGCTGGACCAGATCGAGGCCAGCGCCAAGCCGGTGATCGCCGTGGTCCATGGCACGACGCTTGGCGGTGGGCTTGAGCTGGCGCTTGCCTGCCATGCCCGTATCGGCCTGCCCGGTGCGCAGCTTGGCCTGCCCGAGGTGACGCTGGGCATCCTGCCCGGCGCAGGGGGCACGCAGCGCCTGCCCCGTCTGATCGGCCTGCAAGAAGCTGTCGATATCATCTCTTCGGGCCGCCGGGTCGGCACGGATGAGGCCGCGGCTTTGGGCATTCTCGACCGGACCGACACCCGCTCTCCGCGTGAAGCGGCGCTTGCCGCCGCGACCGGGGTGGCCCGGGGCGGGATGCCTACCCGCCGCACCGGTCAGATCGTGGCGCGGATCGACCCTGAACTAATCCGGCAGGCCATTGAGAAATTGCAGCGCAAGCGCCCGGCGCTGGCCGCGCCGATCAAGGCGGTCGAGGCCATTGCACATGCCGAAAAACCCATCGCCGAGGGTCTTAAGGCCGAACGTGCGCTGTTTTTGGAACTGATGGACAGTCCCGACCGGCAGGGGCTGATCCATGCCTTTGATGCCGAGCGCGTGGCGCGGCATTTCCCCGAGACCTCGGCCACCCCGCGTCCTGTCGGACAGGTCGGGGTGATCGGTGGCGGCACCATGGGTTCGGGCATTGCCACCGCGCTTTTGCAGGCGGGTATTCCCGTCATCCTGGTTGAAACCGCGGCCGCCCGTGCCGAGGCGGCACGGGCGGCGGTGGCGGGCAATCTCGATAATGCGGTCAGGCGCGGCAAGGTCAGTGCGACCGCGCGCGACGCTCAGCTTGCGATGCTGACCGTCACGGCGGACCTTGAGGGGCTGGCGGATGTCGATATGGTCATCGAGGCGGTTTATGAGGATATGGCGGTCAAGACCGGGATCTTTGGTCGGCTTGACCAGATCTGCAAGCCGGGCGCGGTCCTTGGTACCAACACCTCTTATCTGGATGTGAACGCCATTGCGGCGGCGACCTCGCGCCCGCAGGATGTGATCGGGCTGCATTTCTTTTCGCCCGCCCATGTGATGCGGCTTCTTGAGGTCGTGGTTGCGGATAAAACCGTGCCCGAGGTGGTGGCGACCGCTTTGGCGCTGGCGGGCCGGATGAAAAAGGTGGCCGTACGCTCGGGCGTTTGTGACGGGTTCATCGGCAACCGCATCCTTGCGCATTACCGCAAGGCGGCGGATTACATGTTGCTCGACGGTGCCTCATTCCAGCAAATCGACCGCGCGCTTGAGGATTTTGGCTTTGCCATGGGTCCCTTTGCCGTTGGCGATCTTGCCGGGCTGGACATCGGCTGGGCGACGCGCAAGCGCAAGGCGGCGACCCGGCCCGTCAAAGAACGCTATGTCGCGGTTGCGGATCGCATTTGCGAACGGGGCTGGTTCGGACGCAAGACCGGTCGCGGCTACTACCTTTACGGCGATGACAAAACGCGTGAGCCCAACCCCGAGGTCGCGGCGATGATCGAGGCCGAGCGGGCGGATAAGGGCATCACCCCCCGGGCCTTTTCCGATGATGAGATCGTTTCCCGCTATATGACGGCGATGATTTCAGAGGCGGCCCGGGTCGTCAAAGAGGGGATCGCGCTACGTCCCATTGATGTCGATGCGGTTTTCCTGTTCGGCTATGGCTTTCCGCGCCATCTGGGTGGGCCGCTGAACTATGCCGACCGGATCGGCGCGGCGGCGCTGATCGAACGGATCGAGACCTATGCAGCGGAGGATGCCTATTACTGGCAGGTCCCTGCGCTTTTGCGCGAACTCGCCCACAGCGGGCGCAGCTTTGCCGATCTGAACAAGGAGTAAGCGGATGGATCTCGAATTCACCGGGCAGGAACGCGCCTTCCGCGAAGAGGTGCGCAGCTTTCTGCAAACAGAGCTGCCCCGCGACATTTCCGAAAAAGTTGCCGCCGGGAAAGAGCTGGGGCGCGAGGATATCCTGCGCTGGCAGGCGATCCTGCATGCAAAGGGTTGGGTGGCCGCGACATGGCCGAAAGAGTATGGCGGCCCCGGCTGGTCCGCGGTTGAGCGGCATATCTTTTCCGAGGAATGCGCGCTTCACAGTGCCCCGCGCCTGCCGGCATTTGGCCTGAACATGCTGGGTCCGGTGCTGATCCGCTTTGGCAACGAGCAGCAAAAGCGCGATATCCTGCCGCGCATCCTTGATGGCAGCGATTGGTGGTGCCAGGGCTATTCCGAGCCGGGGGCCGGTTCGGACCTTGCCAGTCTGAGGACCCGCGCGGTTCGTGACGGCGACCATTATGTTATCAATGGGCAAAAGACCTGGACCACGCTGGGCCAATACGCCAACAGGATCTTCTGCCTCGTGCGGACCTCGACCGAGGGTAAGCCGCAAGAGGGGATCAGCTTTCTTCTGGTCGATCTCGACACCCCCGGTATTGAGATGCGGCCGATCAAGCTGATCGATGGCGGGCATGAGGTGAACGAGGTCTTTTTCACCGATGTCCGCGTGCCCGTGACCAATCTGGTGGGGCAGGAAAATCAGGGCTGGACGATTGCGAAATATCTGCTCACCCATGAGCGGACGAATATCGCCGGCGTCGGTTTCGCCACCAAGGACCTTGAGCGTTTCCGGCAGTTGGCGCGCGAGATTATCCGCGATGGGCAGCGCCTGTCTGAAAACCCGCTTTATGCCGCGCGCGCGGCCGAGATCGAGGCAGAGCTTGAGGCCCTGCGCATCACCAATCTGCGGATGCTTGCCAATGCCCGGGACGGGGCTGCGGGCGGGGTCGAAAGCTCTCTGCTCAAACTCAAGGGCACGCAGGTCCGGCAGGCGCTGCAGGACCTTTATCGTTCGGCTTTGGGCGCGCAGGCGGCGCCGATAGCGGATGAGTTGTCCGAAAACGAACTGACCGTGCCTGTCGAGGCAGCCCGGGCCGCGCCGGTTTATTTCAACCACCGCAAGCTGTCGATTTTTGGCGGTTCCAACGAAATCCAGCGCAACATCGTTGCCAAAGAACTGTTCAGGGAGTGATCCGATGGATTTCAATCTGTCCGAGGACCATCAGCTTCTATCCGGTTCACTGCGCCGCTTTCTGGCCGCGAATTACGATATCGAGACGCGAAACCGCGCAGCCTTTACCGCACCCTTTCATGCACCCGAGGTCTGGTCAGGCCTTGCCGAACTGGGCGTGATCGGGGCCTTTGTGTCCGAGGAGCAGGGCGGCTTTGGCGGTACCGCCGACGACGTTGCCGTGATCTTTGAAGAGCTGGGTCAGGGCTTGTGCGCCGAGCCGATGCTGGGGACGCTGCTTGGTCTGCGCCTGCTTGCGGCGCTTGGCCGGTCCGATCTGGTCGGGCGGGTGATCAGCGGCGAAAGCCGCGCGGCGCTGGCGGCTTTTGAACCGCAGGCAGCATGCGATCTGTTCTGCCTTGACGCCTCGGCCCGGCCCGAGGGCGATGGCTGGCGTCTAAGCGGGCGCAAATCCGCCGTCTATGGTGCGCCCGGTGCCGATCTGGTTCTGGTCGCTGCTCGTATCACAGGGGCGGACGGCAGCACGCTTGGCCTGTTCCTGGTTAATCAGCCTGATCTGATTGCGGCGCCGATGATCGACGGCGGCGGCATTGCCGATATCGTTCTGGATGGGTTGCGGGCTGAATGCCTGTCGCCCGACTGTGGCGGGCTGATCGAGGATGCGCTGGACCTTGGCCGTATCGCGCTTTGCGCCGAGGCGGTCGGCGCGATGTCGCATCTGATCGACATCACCATCGACTATCTCAGGCAGCGCAAACAGTTTGGCCGCAGTCTGGCAAGCTTTCAGGCGCTTCAGCATCGGATTGTCGATATGGTCGTCGAACGCGAGCAATGCCGTTCGATCACCATTGCGGCGGTCGCGGCCTATGGCACGCCCGCGCAGGCGCGGACCGTCTCGATGGCCAAGAACCTGATCGGCCGGATGGGCAGCAAAATCGCAGAAGAGGCGATCCAGCTCCATGGCGGTATCGGCATGACCTGGGAATATCCCGGCTCTCATTATGCCAAACGTCTGGTGATGATCGACCATCAGCTGGGGGATCGTAACGATCACGCCCTGCGCATGATCCGTCTGCAGCCTATCGCTGAGGCCGCGTGATGGCCGATCCCCAGATCGGACCCCCTGCCGAGGGGCAATTTCTGCCCGTGGATGCCTCTGGCGCAAGCGAACTGGTCGGCTATCGCTCGGTCGTGGCCGCGCCGGGGGGCGTGGGGGGCTCGTGCTCGCTTGAGGTCGGGCCTCAGCATCTGAACCGGCTGGGGGTGCTGCACGGCGGCTTTGTGTCGATGCTGCTCGACAATGGCTGCGGCGTGGCGCTGCGCGAGGCGACCGGGGATATGGATGTCTCGGCCGTGACTGTTACGCTGTCGGTGAATTTCATCGCCGGTGCCACAGCGGGGCAGCGCGTCTCTGCGAAGGGGCGCGTGACCGGCGGTGGACGCAGCCTGAAATTCCTTGAGGCCGAGTTGCGCGATGAAAGCGGCCGTCTGCTGGCGACTGGCTCTGCCATCTTTCGCATGATGAGGCGCAGATGAATTCAGCCGCCCGCCAGCCGGTGCTCTCTGCCTGCCATGGCGCGACCCTGGTGCTGACCCTGAATGTGCCGGAAAAGCGCAATGTTCTTGGCCCCGCGATCTATGACGGGCTGAATGCTGGTCTGGATCTGGCGCTGGCCGATGCCGGGATTGCCAATATCGTCCTGCAGGGGGCGGGGGGATTTTTCTGCGCCGGCGGTGACCTGAACCAGCTGGCCACGCGCGCGGCCCTGCCACCTGCGGAAAGGGCGGCGCGGATCGAGCTGTTGCACCGGCTGGTGCGGCGCATTCGCAGCTGCCCCAAGCCGGTGATTGCGGCGATCGAGGGCGGTGCGGCCGGGGCGGGGGCCTCGATCGCGCTGGCTGCCGATCTGATCGTCGCCGCCGAAGACAGCTATATGTCGATGGCCTATGTCAAGGCCGGGCTGGTGCCGGATGGCGGCGGCACGGCCTCGCTTTTGCGCGCTCTGCCGCCGCAGGCTGCGGCTGAACTTGCGCTTTTGGGCGGGCGCTTTCCGGCGCGGCGACTGGCCGAGCTGGGCGTCATCAACCGTCTCGTCCCTGCGGGTCAGGCTTTGCAGGCGGCGCTGGGGCTGGCCTCGGAGCTGGCGCAGGGGGCAAGGGGGGCGCAATCGGCCATTCTCGCGCTGCTCGACGGTGCCTCTGATCAGGGCTTTGACGATCAGCTTGAGGCTGAAAAGGCCGCGATGGCCCATGCACTTGGCAGTCCAGAGGCGGCCGAGGGCATCAGCGCATTCCGTGAACGTCGCCTTCCGGTTTTTCCGGCGGTGCCTTCTTATCCCTCTGCGCCGCTGCCTGAATTTGATACCCCCGTCACGCGCCTGTTCGGCACCCGCCTGCCCATTGTTGCGGGTGGGCTGATGTGGCTTGCGAATGCCGAATATGTCGCGGCGGCGGCGCAGGCCGGGATCATCGGTTTTATCACCGCAGCCAGCTTTCCCGATCCGCAGGCGCTGCGTGATGAAATCCGCCGCTGTCGGGAACTGGCCGGGGATCTGCCGTTTGGCGTCAATATCTCGATGCTGCCCAAGCTGGTTGACAGTGACCGCACGGCCGGGGTCTTTCGCCTCGTCGCCGAAGAGGGGGTGCGCTTTATCGAAACCTCGGGCCGCAGCCCCGCAGCCTATCTGCCGATTACCCGCGCGGCGGGCATCAGGGTGCTGCACAAGGTTGCCAGCCTGCGCCATGCTGTCAAGGCGCAGGAAATCGGTGTCGATGCGGTTACCATCGTTGGTGCGGAATGCGGCGGTCACCCCGGGCTGGACCTCATCGGCAGTTTTGTCAATGCCGGGCTTGCCGGGGCGCGGCTCGACATGCCCTGGCTGATCGGCGGCGGGGTTGGTACCGGCGCCCAGGTGGCGGCGATCCTTGCCATGGGCGGTGCAGGTGCTGTGGTCGGCACAAGGTTTCTGGTCGCGGATGAGATCTGGGCCCATGACGCCTATAAACAGGCGCTGATCCGCGCGACCGAAAATGACACTGCGCTGGGGATGCATACGATCCGCAATACGGTGCGGGCGCTTGCCAATGATACCATGCGCGAACTGCATGAGCTTGAGACCACCCGACCCGATGCGACCATCGACGATCTCATGCCGCTGATCAGCGGCATCATCGGCCGCCGCGCCTATGAAACCGGCGATGTCAGCCGGGGCGTCCTTTCGGTCGGGCAAAGCCTTGGCGCGGTCCACAGAACCGAGCCTTTGGCAGATATTGTCGCGCAGATGCGGCTGGAACTGCTTGCGGCGCTGGACCGTGTCGCGAGCCTGAACCCAAAGGGGAGCGGCCGATGAAGGTTCTCGTGCCATTGAAGCGTGTGATTGACTGCAACGTTAAGGCCCGTGTTAGGTCTGACGGCACTGGTGTTGATCTTGCGAACGTCAGGATGTCGATGAACCCGTTCGACGAGATTGCGGTTGAGGAGGCGATCCGCCTGAAGGAGTCCGGGAAGGCCTCTGAGGTGATCGCGGTTTCGGTGTGAAGCAGGCAGCCGAGACGCTGCGGACGGCGCTTGCGATGGGCGCGGACCGTGCGATCCTGGTGGCTGCAGCCGCACGACGGGTGATTGCCGACATGGCCTGGGCGGCGATCCGGGCATGAATGCCCGAATGACGGCTGGCTTAAATCGGCTCTCTCACGGGGGGCGATAGCTATCGAAGACACGCTAGGGTTGCGCCCTGAGCGGCACGGCCAATTTTTATAGATCCCGGTGCGCCTCGTCCGCGGCTTCCTTGAGCGTTTCCTTCTGGGTGATGAGCCGGGCGGAGTTCTGCCCGGACAGGAAAACCCACAGCCAGCTCAGCGCGACAAACAGCCGCGAACGGGTGCCGATCAGGAAATAGATATGGGCGATTCCCCAGATCCACCAAGCAAACCAGCCGGTCATCCTGAAGCGCCCGAACTCGATCACCGCCGCATTGCGCCCGATGGTCGCGAGGTTGCCCATGTCGCGATAGCGGAACGGCCCCGGCCCTTGCCTGCCCGCAAGCCTTGCACGGATGGTCCGGGCCGCATGCTTGCCCTGTTGCTTGGCGGCGGGCGCCACGCCTGGCACGGACTGGCCGCCTGACTCGACATGCGCCGTGTCGCCCAGGACGAAGATCGCCGGATCGCCGGGCAGGGTTAGTTCGGGCGTCACCACGACGCGGCCGGCGCGGTCCGCCTCGGCCCCCAGCCAGTCCTTGGCGCGCGAGGCCTGGACCCCCGCCGCCCAGATCACCGTGCGGGCCGAGATGAAGCGCCCGTCCAGCACGATCCCGCCATCCGAGCATTCGGTGACCGGGGCGCCGGTCATTACCTCGACGCCGTGCCGCTCCAGCGCGCGCTTCGCATAATCCGAGAGCTTGTCGCTGAAGGCGGGCAGGACGCGCGGCCCGGCCTCGAGCAGCAGGATGCGTGATTGCCGGGTGTCGATGCGGCGGAATTCCCGCGGCAGGATGCGATGCGCCAGTTCGGCGATGATGCCGACCAGTTCGACCCCGGTCGGTCCGGCGCCGATGACTGCAAAGGTCAGCAGCGCTTGCCGCTGTTCCTCGTTCTCGGCCAGTTCGGCGCGTTCGAAGGCCAGCAGCAGGCGGCGGCGGATCGTGGTCGCATCCTCCAGCGTCTTTAGGCCCGGCGCATCGGCTTCCCACTGGTCCTTGCCGAAATAGGCGTGGCGGGCGCCGGTGGCGATGACCAGCGTGTCATAGGGCACGCGCTCGCCATTCCTCAGGACGACTTCGCGTGCGGCTCGGTCGATGCCTTCCACCGTCGCCAGCAGCGTGGTGACGTCCTTTCGCTCGCGCATCAGCGCGCGGATCGGCCAGGCGATGTCGGAAGTGGCCAGCAGCGTCGTCGCCACCTGATAGAGCAGCGGCTGGAACAGGTGATGGTTGCGCTGGTCGATCAGGGTGATGGCGCAATCCGCGCCCTTCAGGCCCAGCACGACTTGCAGCCCGGCAAAGCCCGCGCCGATGACGACGACCCTGTGACTCATCCCTGTTTTCCCTTGTTCGCGGAAAGTGGGCCGTCAGAACCTGACGGTGTCCGGTGATCCTGGGTCGCGCGGCCGTCAAATGCAAGTATAGCCTGCATCCGCATTGATAATCGCACCGGTGAGCAGGCTTGATGCGTCCGACGCAAGAAACTGCACCACCGAGGCGATCTCATGTGGTTGCCCCATCCGTCCGGCGGGTGTCATCTCAAGCCAGCGAGAGACCAGCCCCGGCTGGCCTTCCAGCCCGTGCAGCAGCGGCGTTTCGATATAGGTCGGGGCAACGGCATTGACGCGCACACCCCGCGCGGCCCATTCGACCGCCAGCGATTTCGTCAGGTGATGCACCCCGGCTTTGGACGCATTATAATGGCATTGCGGTTGTGGCACGTTGACGATCTGGGCCGACATCGAGCCGATATTGATGATCGACCCGCGCCCGGCCTCAATCATCCGCCGTCCAAAGCCGCGGCAGGTGCGAAACACCCCGGTCAGGTTGACGGCGATGACCTTGTCCCATTCTGCATCGGTCATTTCCTCGGCCGGAGTGTTCGAAACGATCCCGGCGTTGCAGACCAAAATATCCAGCGGCGGCAGGCTCTTTGCCAGCGTTTCGATTGCGGCGCTATCTGTCACGTCCAGCGCCTTGGCCCGGGCGGCGAAGCCTTTGGCCGTCAGATCGCTGGCGGTCGCCTCGGCCCGGTCGCGCTGGATGTCGGTGCAGATTACTTCGGCCCCGGTCCCGGCCAGCGCCTCGGCAATAGCGGCGCCGATGCCCTGACCTGCGCCGGTAACCAGCGCCAGCCTGCCGGTCAGATCCTGTCTTGTCCTGTAGTCCATTCGATCCCCCTCAGGTCAGCGCGCAGCGCAGCGGTTCACCGCGAAGTCCACGCAAGGCCTCTTCGGATGCCAGTCTTTGCAGCGCATCGACCGAGGCGTCGGAATAAAAGGCAGCATGGGGCGACATGATCACATGTGGCGCCTTGCGCAGGGGCGAGTCCTGCGGCAGCGGCTCTTTTTCAAAGACGTCCAGACCGGCGCCCGACAGTTGCCCAGAAACCAACGCTGTGGCCAACGCATCCTCGTCCACCAGCCCCCCGCGCGAGCAGTTGATCAGGATCGCCCCTTTCGGCATCCGTGCAATGGCGGCGGCATTGATCAGGTGGCGGGTCTCGGGCGTCAGGGGGACGTGCAGCGACAGGATATTGGCCGTGCCGATCACCTCATCGCGGGACAGGGGGGTGATGCCCGCCGCGCGGATCTGATCCTCGGGGACGAAAGGGTCAAAGCCGGTGATGCGGCAACCAAAAACAGCCATCCGCGCCGCATAGGCCCGCGCGATCCGACCCAGCCCGATCAGGCTGACCGTGGTGTCGCGCAGCGAGCGCAGGCCGTCCACCATCCGGTCAATCTTCCACTCTCCGGCGCGGATGCCGCTGTCATAGCGGCCAAGCTTGCGGGCCAATGCCAGCGTCATTGCGGCGGCATGGTCGGCGACCTCATCGACCCCGTAATCGGGAACGTTGCAGACCCGCACACCCAGATCGCGCGCCGCGGCAAGATCGACATTATCGACACCGACGCCATAGCGCACCACGACCGCGCCCGGCGCCATCGCGGCCATGACCTTGCGGGTCATCGGGGCAAAGTTGTTCAGCACGGCATTTGCGCCCCTTACGGCGTCCAGCGTTTCGTCCTCGCTGCGGCACGCAAACTCGGCGAATGTCGCGCCGGCAGCCTTGGCGGCAGCCTGCTCATGCCGGGTATTGCCAAATGCCTGATCGGTGACGACCAGTTTCAGAGTGGCGTCGCTCACAGCAGCCCCCGTCCGGCCAGGTTACGCATCAGGGCGCGGGTGCCAAAGGTCCAAGGTGCGGCCTCGTCGGAATGGACCACGGTATTGCGCAATGTGCCGAGCAGCGGGGTCGAGATTTCGACCACATCGCCGGTTTTATGCGTAAAGCCCGAACCCTTTTCGGCCCGGTCCTGTGTCGGCGCGAACATCGTGCCCAAAAACAGCATGAACCCGTCGGGATATTGATGCGAGGCGTTCATCGTCTGGGCGACCAGATCGGCGGGCTTGCGGCTGATTTCGGCCATGTTCGAACGGCCGGACATGTGAAAGCCGTCGGTGCCGGTCACCGACATGGTCAGCGTCGCCTTTTCGATATCTGCAAGCGTAAAGTCATCGTCGAACAGCCGGATAAAGGGGCCGATGGCGCAGGAGGCGTTGTTGTCCTTGGCCTTGCCTAACAGCAGGGCCGAGCGGCCCTCGACATCACGCAGGTTTACGTCATTGCCCAGCGTCGCACCGCGAATGTTACCCCTGCTGTCCACCGCCAGCACCACCTCGGGTTCGGGGTTGCTCCAGTTCGAGATGCGGTTCACGCCGACCTGCGCGCCATGGCCGACCGCCGACATCGGTTGGGATTTGGTAAAGACTTCGGCGTCGGGGCCGATCCCGACCTCAAGGTATTGCGACCATAGCCCCTCGGCGATCAGCGCCGCCTTGACCTCGGCCGCCTTGGCCGAGCCAGCCTCGATATTTGACAGGCTGTCCCCGATCAGTGCGCCGATGCGCTGGCGCAGCTGATCCGCGCGGGCCGGATCGCCCGATGTGCGCTCGTCGATCACCCGTTCGACCATGCTGCGGGCAAAGGTGACCCCACAGGCCTTCAGCGCCTGAAAATCGCAAGGGGCAAGCAGGCATGGCCGGGTGCCGTGATAGCCCATCTCGGCCGGGTCCAGCACCAGATCATCAGGGGTGCCGATGGTTTCCCCGGTCAGGGTATCGAAACGGGCGGCTGGATCATTGTCCAGAAAATCGGCCATGGAGACGACCGATTCGGTCACGTCGATCACGGCACCTGCGCGCAGGATCACCACGGATGGGCCGATGCCCGGGCGCCAGATGCGGCCAACAAGCTTTGCGGTTTCGGGGGAATTGGGTAGCATGAGTCTTACCTCCTCGGTTGCTAGTGAAACTACATACATGCCGCGATTTACGTCAAGCGGGATGGCGCAGGCACAGGCGAAAATTTCCAGAAATCACGTTGATAAGAGAAATTCCGTAAGAAATATTAATGTAATATCTAAGGTTTGATGGTTTTTCGACCTATCGGAACAATCCCTCTTGTCAGAATGTAGTTATGCTATATTTTGGCGCCATGACGATGAGGGAGGCCGAAGCCATGACAGATCAGTCAATCTTGGAAGCGATTGTCCGGCTGGACGGCATGCTCTTTATCGACGGCGCCTTTCAGCGCGGAGCGGGCGACCGGCTGCCCGTCGAAAATCCCGCGACCTGCGAGGTCATCGGCCATATTGCTGCCGCGACTGCCCCCGAAATCGAGGCTGCCGTTCAGGCCGCGCGCCGGGCGTTCCGTCCCTGGGCGGCAGAGCTGCCCAAGACCCGCGCCGCGGCGCTGCACCGGCTGGGCGATCTGATTGCTGCCGATGCCGCGATGATGGCCCAGATCATGACGGCCGAACAGGGCAAGCCAGTCAATGAGGCCAGGGGCGAGATCCTGAAACTGGCCGAAGCCTGTCATTTCTACGCCGAAGAGGCGACCCGCGTGCATGGCGAGATTGTCCCGAACGATCAGCCGGGCTTTCAAAGTCTGGTGGTGCGCGAACCCATCGGCGTCGTGGGCGCGATCACGCCGTGGAACTATCCGGCCGAGCTGGTGGGGTGGAAACTTTGTGCCAGCCTTGCTGCCGGTTGCTCGATTGTCATCAAGCCGGCCGAACTGACGCCCTTTACCGCGCTGGCGATTGCCGCGAAATGCCTTGAGGCCGGGATTCCCGCAGGCGTCGTCAACGTGCTGACGGGCAAGGGGTCGCAGGTCGGACAGGCGCTGGTCGAACATCCGCAGGTCGACAAGATTGCCTTCACCGGCTCCAGCGCGGTGGGTCTGCACATTCAGCAGACCTGCCCGCAGGTCAAGCGGCTGTCGCTTGAGCTGGGCGGCAACTGTCCGATGATCGTGACCGCCAGCGCGGATGTGGCGGCGGCGGTCAAGGGTGCTGCGCGGCGCAGCTTTCGCAATTGCGGCCAGATCTGCATTGCGATCAACCGGATCTATGTCCACCGCTCGATTTACCAAGAGTTTCTGGCCGGGCTGGGGCAGGCGGCGGATGCGCTTGGCGTGCATGATGGGTTGAAATATCCGTCGGCTGATCTGGGTGCCATGGCCTCGGCCGAGCCGTTGGCCAAGACCCGCGCCCATCTTGAGGATGCATTGGCGCGCGGGGCGCGGCTGGTTGCGGGCGGCAGGGCGCCTGAGGGGGCGGAATATGCCAAAGGGCATTTCTTCCGCCCGACGGTGGTCGCCGATTGCACCCATGAGATGCTGGTGATGACCGAAGAGACCTTTGGCCCTCTGGTCGGCGTTGCGCCTTATGATGAACTGGCCGAAGCGATCGCCCTTGCCAATGATACGCCTTACGGGCTGGCCGCCTATGCCTATGCCCGCGATCTGACCGAGATTCATGCCCTGTCGGGCGGGCTGGATTATGGCAATGTCGCGCTGAACAATGTTGATGCCGGTATCATGAATGCCCCCTATGGCGGCCGCAGACAAAGCGGTGTCGGCTATGAACATGGGCGCGAGGGGCTGCTGGAGTATTTCAACTTCAAGCATGTCAGGCTGCATCACGGTGTCGGGGGCTGAGCCATGCAGGCGCTTCTGGGCATCGACATCGGCACCTCGGGTTGCAAGGCGCTGCTGATAGGCACCGACGGTGCGGTGATCGCGGCAGATACTGCGACCTATCCGCTGGCGCAGCCGCGACCCGGCTGGACCGAGCAGGATCCCGAATTGTGGATCGAGGGCGCGCGAAAGGCCGTCGCCGGGGCGTTGGTTAAGGCGCCGGGGGTCGATATCCTTTGCGTCGGCCTTTCGGGTCAGATGCACGGACTGACGCCTCTGGACGCAGGGCATCGGGTTCTGCGCCCGGCGATCCTGTGGAATGACCAGCGCAACAGCGCCGAATGCGAGGCGTTGGCCAAGGCCGCCGGCGGGTCAGAGGGGTTGCTTGCCGCCACCAATAACCGGATGCTCGTCGGTTATACCGGGGGCAAGATCCTGTGGATGCGCAACCACGAGCCCGAGCTGTTCGCGCGCATGACCCTGATGCTGAACCCCAAGGATTACCTGCGGCTGCGCCTGACGGGTGAGGTGGCAAGCGAGGTGTCGGATGCTTCGGGGACCGGGCTTTTTGACGTCCGCCGGCGGCAATGGGCCAAGGGGCTGATCGAGACTGCCGGTATCGACCCCGCGCTTTTGCCTCCGGTCTTTGAATCGCAGGAGGTTACTGGTCGTATCTCTGCCAAGGGCGCGGCGCTGTTCGGCCTGCCCGAAGGGGTGCCCGTCGCGGGCGGCGGCGGTGACAGCGTCATTCAGACCATCGGTTCGGGCGTGATCGCACCGGGCGAGTTGCAAACGACCATTGGCACGGCCGGTATTCTGGCCGCGGCGCTGGATGTTCCGCAGGACAATCCCGATGGCAAGCTGCAGGTTTTCTGCAATGTCGCACCTGACAAGTGGCATTGCATGGGCGTGTCGCTGAATGCGGGGGGCGCGATGGGCTGGTTCCGCGATACGCTTTGCGCTGACGTCTCGTTTGATCAGCTTGTGGCCGAGGCGGCCGAAAGCCCGGCCGGGGCCAGGGGATTGCTGTTTCTGCCTTATCTGAACGGGGAACGCTGCCCCCATCCCGACCCCTTAGCCCGGGGTGCCTTTGTCGGCCTGACGGCCCGTCATCAGCGGGGTGACATGACCCGCGCGCTGATGGAAGGCGTGGTCCATGCCTTTATCGACATGCACGCACTGATGCAGCCGATGGGGATTGCTGGGCGGGTGGTCAAGGCCTCGGGTGGCGGTGCGCGCTCGGCGTTATGGCGTCAGATTCAGGCCGATATGTTCGGCTGCGATGTGGTGACGACCGAGGGTGCCGCCGAAGGCGCGGCCTTTGGTGCCGCGCTGGTCGCGGGGGTTGCCGCTGGGGTCTGGCCCGATGCGACGACCGCCGCGCGCTCATGCCGTGACCTGACGTGCGACGTACCCGACCCCGCAGCCAGCGTGGTCTATGCGCGCGCCCATCAGATCTATCGCTCACTCTATCCGGTGCTGAGCGACAGGTTTGCCGCGCTCGGCGATGCCATTTTCGACCAGTAACAGCAGGAGCCCGCTTTCATGCCCGCCTATTCCGCGTTCATATTCGACCTGGACGGAACGCTGATCGACAGCGCGCCCGACATTGCCGCGGCGTTGAGCGTGGGTTTTCAGGACAACGGCTGGCCCGGGCTTGACCCCCGCTATGTCGAACAGTTCATCGGCAACGGCTCACGTCGCCTGATCACTGACATTCTGGACGATCAGGCCATCCTCTATGACGATGCGGCGGTCGAGCGGGCGTATCAGGGCTATTTGCGCGCCTATCTGGGCGATCCGGCTGGCCGGACCCGGTTCTTTGATCACGTCCCCGAGGATCTTGCCGCCCTGCGCGCGGCGGGGCTGCGGCTGGGAATCTGCACGAACAAAAACCATGCGATCACCGGTAAGGTGCTTGAGCGGCTGGGCCTTGCCGATCTGTTTGATGCGGCGGTGGGTGCGGATGCGGTGGCAGCCTGCAAGCCCGACCCCGGCCATCTGATGGCGGTGGCCGAGGCGATGCAGCTGCAACCCGGAACCTGGGCCTATGTCGGCGACACTCCGGTCGATCAGGCGACGGCGCGGGCGGCGGCGGTGCCGTTCTATGCGGTGCCCTGGGGCGGCGGCGCGGGGGTCGAGGTGGCAGCTAGCCACAGGTTGACCCGTCTGGCGGATCTGTTGCAGCAGGAACGGGTGGCCGCTGCGGCGGGATAATGATCAGGAGTTAGCGATGACCGTCAGCCTGCTGCAGCGAATTTTGCACGAACGCGACGAAATGCGCCCGGCCGAGCGGCGGGTTGCCGATTATGTCGGCGCCTCTCCGTCAGAGGTGATCCATATGAGCATGGCGCGGCTGTCGGAACTGTGTTCGGTCAGCGATCCGACGATCATGCGCTTTTGCCGCCGGTTCGGGTTCGAAGGCTATCAGGACTTCAAGCTGAACCTTGCGCAAAGCCTCGTGCCGTCGGCCCCCTTTGCTTATGAGCAGATCACGCCGCAGGACAGCGTCGCCAATATCGTGCGCAAGACCTGCCGCAACTCGCTGAACGCGGTACAGCGGCTGGCCGAGGATCTGGACCCCGAGCAGGTGGGCGAGGGCGCGCGGCTTTTGCAGGCGGCAAGCTGGACCGGCATCTATGCCACCGGCATTTCCGAGGTGAACGCTCTGGACGCCGAACACAAGTTTCAGCGGCTGGGGATGCGCTGTCAGGCGCTGCTGGGCAAGCAACGGCAATGGATGCACGCCGAACGCGCACGCCCGGGTGAGGTCGCGCTGATCTTTTCGCAATCCGGCCATACCAAACAGATGGTCGAGGTCGCGATTGCCGCCCGCGCCGGGGGTGCCCGCGTGGTTTCGGTCGCGGCCGCAGACAGCCCGCTTGCCCGTGTTTCGGACGCGGTCATCGCGGTCCTGCCCTATGACCGGACCGAGCTGATGACGCCCCTTGCCTCGCGGCTGAACCATCATCTGGTCACCAATATGCTGGTGACCGCCATTGCCATCGCCAGTGGCAGCGAGTTCCCCGACCAGCTTCCGGCACTGGATAGCTGGCAGACGGACAAGATCTGAAGACCATGAAGATGTGCGGCAGGGTCCGCGCCGGAGGAGACAGGAATGAGCCAGCAAGACGAAGCCAAGAAACTCGCGGGGCGCCGGGTGATCCAGGACTTTATCCATGACGGGATGAAGCTGGGCCTTGGTTCGGGGACCACGTCGCATTTCTTTGTGCGCGAACTGGGCAAACACGTCGCCCAAGGGCTGAAGCTGACCTGCACCACGACCTCGCGTTCGACCATCGACGTGGCCCGCGAAGTGGGTATCGAAATCACTGATCCCAATGATATCGGCGAACTGGACCTGACCGTGGATGGCCCGGACGAAATTGATCGCAGCTTTAACATGATCAAGGGCGGTGGCGCCTGTCTGTTGTGGGAAAAGATCATTGCACATGCCTCAAAGCAGATGATCTGTGTGTGCGATGAGACCAAGATCGTAGATTGCCTTGGCAAGTTTCCTTTGCCCGTCGAGGTGGTGCAGTTTGCCTGGAAACAGACACAGCGCATGGTGGCACGCACCCTCGCCAGGCATGGTATCGAGGGTGTCCGCATTGAACGGCGTATGCGCGATGATCAGCCCGTGGTGACAGACAGCGGCAACTTTATCCTTGATTGCCATTGCGGCCCGGTGATCGCTGATCCCGCAGCTTTGGAAATCGAACTGAACCGCATTCCGGGCGTGGTCGAGAACGGGCTTTTCACCCGCGAGGCGGCCGGCATGGTCGTCGGCTGTTTCGACGGTACGTCCTATGTAAAGATGCGCTGATCTAGTAAAACTTCAAATCCGCCCAAAAAGCAGACCCGCGCGGGCAGTTCCTGCGCGGGGCAGACGAAGATTGCAAAATTTCCTAGAAAAACCCGTCGGTTCGTGGGGATTATCTGCTAATAAACAGCAAGCTCATCGGCGGGTTTGCTTGACAGAATCAGAGAATATCTAGTATTACTACATACCAGAAAACTCTGGGGAGGGAGCCATGACCAGGCAGATCGGAATCAGCCGGCGCAACGTACTTGCAGGGGGTGCGGCGCTGGGATTGGGGGCGTTGATGGGGCCGCGCGCTTTCGCGCAGGGCGCCTTGTCGATCCCTTATTCGAACAAGAGCCTCGATTACTATTTCTTTGTGATCCAGGAAGAGGCGGTCAAACGCGCCGTCGCTGCGGCCGGTGGTGATTTTCAGGCCACCAATGCGAATTTCGACAACACCCGACAGCTTGAACAATGGCAGAGCCTGCTTTTGTCCAAGCCTTCGGCCATCATCTCGGATCCGATCGACAGCCAGGCCATCGTCTCGGCGATCCGGCGCTATAATCGCCAGAATATCCCGGTCGGCATCATCGACACGCCCGCCGATGGCGGCGATGTCGCGATCACCGTCAGCTTTGACAACTTCCAGGGCGGCGTCATGGCCGCGCAAGAGATCGTGGACCGGCTGATCAAGAAACACGGCAGCCCCAAAGGCACGGTTCTGAACTGCTATGGTGCCTTGGCATCCGTGGCGTGGCGGCTGCGCAAAGAGGGGATGGACTCGGTCTTTGCGCAATATCCCGACATCAGGTATCTGGACCGCCCGACCGAAGGTCAGCTTGAACAGATGCTGTCGGTGACGCTGTCGACCCTGTCGGAATATCCCGATCTGGACGCGGTCCACGCGCCTTCGGATTCGCCCGCACGCGGCATCGCCACGGCGTTGCAGCAAAAGGGCCGCTGGAAGAAGGTGGGCGAGGATGGCCATGTCATCTTTGTCAATATCGACGGTGAGCCGGTCGCGCTGAAATGGATTCAGGAAGGCTATATGGACGCCTGCGTCTCGCAAGACCCGATCGCCTATGGCGAGATCGCTGTCGAGATGATCGTCAAACATGCGCTCAAGGGCGAGGCGGTGCCGATCGGCGCCTATGAGAACCAGAAATATTTCTGGGAAAAGGGCGAGATCGTCGAGGGCAAGACCGGTCCGACGCTGATTATCCCGCCCTTTGTCATCAACGGCGATAATGCGGCCGATCCGCGTCACTGGGGTGCTGTGGCCGAAAAGGAATGGGGCATTCCCTATACCTGATCGCCGCATTGCGATCCTTGCCGGAGCGGTTCGCGCTCCGGCCGTTTGAGGTCCGGGGAGGGATGCGATGACAGTTCATGACACGCGCGGCATGGATATGGCCGCTGACACGATCCTGCGGATCGAGGACGTGACAAAGACCTATGGTGCTGTCAGGGCGCTGCGCGGTGTGTCGCTGGAAATCCGCCGCGGTACGATTCATGGCCTTCTGGGCGAGAATGGTGCCGGAAAATCGACACTTGTTGGCATCATCTCGGGCCAGAACACCCCGACATCCGGGCGCATCCTGATGGATGGCCGGCCGTTGGAGCAGGTCGATGTCAAGGCGATGGAAGAGGCCGGCGTCTTTCTGGTCACGCAAGAGCCGATGATCATCGACAACATGACCGCGGCGGAGAACCTGATGCTCGGCATCTGGCCGAACCGCGGCGGTTTCGTGGACTGGAAAAAGCTGCGCGCCGATGCGGCGCGAATGCTGGCCGGGTCGGGGATTGACGGCTCGGTCACCGCCGGTCGTCTGGATGCGGTGTCGCGTCGCAAGCTGAACATCCTGCGGGCCATGTTTTCGGGCGGCAGGGTCATCATCCTGGATGAGCCGACCGCCGCGCTGACCGTGGCCGACCGCCGCGCCCTTTTCGACTTTATGCGCAGGCTCAAGGCTCAGGGCGTCACCTTCATCTTTATCTCGCATTACAATGACGAGATCCTGGAAATCTGCGACGCGGTTTCGGTGCTGCGCGACGGCAGTCTGGCTGGCGGATCCGAGGATGTCGCCGCGCTAAGCTCTGAACAGCTGACAGAGCTGGTGCTTGGACGCGGGCTTGAGCTGTTTCAGCGCCACCGCCGCGATCATTCGGGCAAGGCACCTGCCGTCAGGTTGCGCAAGGTGGCTGGCAAGAACCTGTCAGTCGAGGCGCTGGATATCGCGCCGGGTGAGGTTCTGGGCTTTACCGGCCTGCCCGGCGCAGGCGCCAAAGAGCTGGCGCGCGCGATCTTTGGGCTGCATCCGGCATCCGGCTTGATCTGGCTTGACGGGCATGAAACTGCCTTGCCGGGCAACCCGCGCGCCGCTTTCGACGCGGGCATCGCCTATCTTTCCGACGACCGGCGCAAGGACGGGGCCGTCGGGCAAATGTCGATTGGCGACAATATCGCGCTGTCATCGCTGAATGCACGTTCGCGGATGGGCTTTATCGACCACAAGGCCGAGGCCGGGGTTGTCGCGCGCTATTTCGGCGCGATGGGCGTCAAGGCTCCGGGGCCGGAATATGCGGTCGATACGCTTAGCGGCGGCAATCAGCAGAAAGTGTGCCTTGGGCGGGTGCTGGCAACGAATCCGCGCCTGCTGATCGTTGATGAGCCGACGCGCGGGATCGACGTCGGCGTCAAGCAGGATGTGCTGCGCATCATCGACGAGCTTAGCGATACCGGAGTGTCGGTGATCATCGTTTCGACCGACACTGATGAGCTGGTGCGCGCCACCGACCGGGTCTGCGTCTTTGACCATGGCAGCATCAAGGAAACCCTGAGCGGAGATGAAATCTCTGTCGAGCGTCTGCGCGCCTCGGTGCAGGCATGACGCGCCCCCCGAAAGGAGAACCGGCTATGAGCAACGCAACGGTCAATGCCGCGCCAGGCGTCGGCATGGCAAAGGACAAGGCCAGTGGTCACGCAGTGCTGGGCTGGGTGCTGCACAATGTCGTCTGGATCTGGCTGATCGCGCTGGTGGCGATCTTTGGCGCGTTCAACGACTATTTCCTGACCGTCTTCAACCTGCAAAACGTGATGGTCCAGGCGACGGTGCTGGGCATGCTGGGTCTGGCGGTTGCCCTGCCGTTGCTGGTGGCCGAGATTGACCTGTCGATCCCCGCCAATGCCGGTTTTTCGGCGGCTGTCGGGGCACTTGCCTATTCGGATCTGGGGCTGCCGTGGTTCATCGCCATGCTGGCAGGGCTGGCCGTGGGTACCTTTATCGGGTTTTTCAACGGCTTTTGTATCACCCGGCTCAAGATGGTTTCGCTGATCGAAACCCTGTCGATGATGATCATCCTGCAAGGCGCGTTGCTGGTGCTGACGCAGGGCAAGACGCTGACCAATCTTGCGGACGGCTATGTCTGGATCGGGCAGGCGACCATTGGCGGTTGGCCGATCATGCCGGTGGTGTTCCTGCTTGCGCTTGCGGTGATGGGCGTGGTGCTGCAACGCACTGTGCTGGGGCGCTCGATCTATGCGGTGGGCGGCAATCCCGTCGCCTCGAACTCGGCCGGGATCCGCGTCGACCGCATCAAGGTCATCACCTATACCATCTCGGGTTTTCTGGCGGCGCTTGCGGGGTTCCTGCTTGCCTCATGGCAGATGGCGATCACGTCGAACCAGGGGTCGAGCTATCTGCTTTATGCCATCGCCGCCCCGATCATCGGCGGGGTCAGCGTCTTTGGCGGTCGCGGCAATGTGCGGGGCGTGCTGGGCGGCGTGCTGCTGTTGACGGTCATTCAGGTCGGGCTGGCGATCATCAACGTTCCCTCGTTCTATGTCGGCATGATCGGCGGTGTGATGATCTTTATCGCCGTGGCCATCGACGCCATCCGGGTTCGCTATTTCGGCTGACCCGCCAAAACTCCAGGAAAGGCAAGAAATGACGTTCACTCCGCATGGCAGGCATCTGATCGCCGGCGAATGGATCGCCACGGATGAGACATTCCGCAATGAGCCCGCATGGGGGCAGGCCGACCATTTCTCGGTGGGCACGATCGAGCTGATTGACCGCGCCGCGCAGGCCGCCGAAAAGGCCTTTTGGGCCTATGGCTACAGCACGCGCGAAGAACGTGCCGCCTTCCTGAACGCCATCGCCGATGAGATCGAGGCCCGCGGTCCCGAGATTACCGGGATCGGCACCCGTGAAACCGGCCTGCCCGAGGCGCGCCTGAACGCAGAGCGCGGCCGCACGACCGGACAGTTGCGGCTTTTTGCCAGGACCATCCTGGAGGGGGAGTATCTGGACCGCAGGCATGATCCGGCCCTGCCGGATCGCCAGCCTTTGCCGCGCCCGGATCTGCGTCTGATCCAGCGTCCGATCGGGCCGGTTGCGGTTTTTGGTGCCTCGAACTTTCCGCTCGCCTTTTCGGTTGCCGGGGGTGACACGGCCTCGGCTTTGGCGGCGGGCTGCCCGGTGGTGGTCAAGGGCCATTCGGCCCATCCCGGCACCAGCGAGATCGTGGCCGAGGCGATCCACGCCGCCATTCAGGGCTGCGGCGTTCATCCCGGGGTCTTTTCGCTGGTGCAGGGCGGCGACCGCAAGGTCGGCTCGGCGCTGGTCCAGCATCCGCTGATCAGGGGGGTGGGCTTTACCGGCAGCCTCGGCGGGGGCAGGGCGCTGTTTGACCTTTGCGCCGCGCGGCCCGAGCCGATCCCCTTCTTTGGCGAGCTTGGCTCGGTCAATCCGATGTTCATCCTGCCCGAAGCGCTGAAGGCGCGCGGTGCACAGATCGGGCAGGGTTGGGCTGTGTCCATGACGGGCAGCGCGGGCCAGCTTTGCACGAAACCCGGCATTGCCATCGTCCCCGAAGGTGCCGCGGGCGATGCGCTTGTCGCTGCGACAGCCGAGGCGCTGGCAGCTGTCGCCCCGCAGACCATGCTGACCGCTGCCATGGCCGATGCCTATCGGGCTGGCAAGGCGCGGCTTGATGCCGGCAATCCGGTGCGTCCTGTCCATGTCACCAACAGCACGGGCCGGGATGTCGGGCCGAACCTTTACGAAGTTCCGGCCTCGGCCTTCCTGTCCGATCACTCTCTGGCAGAAGAGGTCTTTGGTCCGCTTGGCCTTGTCGTACGGGTCCCTTCGATCGGGACGATGCAAGAGCTGGCGCTTGGTCTTGCCGGGCAGCTGACCGCCACCTTGCATATGGATGCTGGTGACGCGCAGGTTGCCGCGCGGCTGATGCCGGTGCTGGAGCGTAAGGCAGGGCGGATCCTGATCAACGGTTATCCAACCGGGGTCGAGGTCTGCGACGCCATGGTCCATGGCGGCCCCTATCCAGCCTCGACGAACTTCGGGGCGACCTCGGTCGGCACCATGGCAATTCGCCGGTTCCTGCGTCCGGTCTGCTATCAGAACCTTCCCGCGGAACTGCTGCCTGCCGATCTTGGCTGATGACAGGATTAGGGCGGGCGTGTTCGTGCCCGCCCATGGCGATCAATACGGGCCGTTCAGTAGCTTTGCCACCCGTTATGGGGCGGGTCTTTGCGTTGCAGGCCTGAACCTGCAACGCGTCGGCGGGCGCTGAAAGCGGACCTTATGCACTGACCGCGAATTCGGTCATCATGCCGGTTTCAAGATGCGGCATATGGTGACAATGCAGCATCCATCGCGCGGCCTCACCCGCATCCAAAGCCACATCGACCATCGACATCGGCGGCACATAGACGGTATCGCGCAACGCGCCTCTGACCGCGCGGCCGTTCAGTCCGACGACCTGGAACACATGGCCGTGCAAATGCATCGGATGGCCCATCATCGACATGTTGTGAAAGGACAGTACGACCCGCTCTTTGCTGGTCGCGGCCAGCGGGCGGTGACGTCCCCAGACCGCGCCGTCAATGGTCCAGACATAGGGTTGCATCGAGCCGCCAAGCATTACCATATGCCGGCGCTCGACCGGCCGGTCCGGCAGGGGATCGGCGGCGGTCAGATGTGTCTCTTGCGCCAGATCGGTGTCAAAGGCGGGCGCGGCTGTCTCTGCCATGGTGTCAAGGCGCCGGACCTCGGCCCCTTGTGTGGCCAGAATCAGACCAGTGCGTTCGCGCGCACCCTCTCGCAGCGCAAGGATTGGCCAGGCACCGCCCTCGGGCGGCAGGTCGATTTCAAGATCCAGCCGCTGCCCCATGGCAAGGCCGAACCGGTTGCCCGCAAGCGGCTGAACCGCATGTCCGTCCACCGCGACCAGCCGCGCCGGGGCCTGCCCGGTCTCGATCCAGAACACCGTTGCTGCTGCGGCGTTGATTACCCGCAGGCGGATGCGCCCGCCGCGTTCGACCTGCACCACTTCCGGGTCCGAAAGCGTGCGGTCATTGGCAAGATAGGCGTCCCAGTCGTAGTCGTTCAGATCCATCGCCATGCCGTTCATGTCACCCATGGCGCCCATACCCATCATCGCGCCATGGTCCATTGCGGCCATGCCGGCCGGCTCGGCCCCATGGCCGCTGCCGTGATCTGCGGCCATCCCATGCCCGCCCAGAATCTCGGCCATCACCTCTTCCGGGGTCTTGAACGAGAAATCGTGCAGGAACATCACCACCTCTTGCCGGTCGCTGGAGATATCCTCGGCAGTGCGTATGATCAGCGGCGCGGCCAGCAGGCGCATTTCATGCAGCGGCACATGGGCGTGCATCCAATAGGTGCCGGGCAGGGGTGCAAAGTCATAGGCGCGGCTTTCCCCGGGGGCGAGCATCGGCATCGGCATGTCCGGCACCCCATCCTGGGCGTTCGGTGGGATCTGGCCGTGCCAGTGGATCAGCGTTCTGGCATCAAGCTCATTGCGCAGATCGACCCGGAAACGCGTGCCGGGATCAAGCGTCAGGCCCTGCCCGTTCGGCCCGGCAAGACCCCAGACAGAGGCGGCGCGGCCGTCGATATCCAGCACCCGGCTGGTGGCGCGCAGGTTCAGCGGGGCGGCCTCTTTGGCCGAAGCGGTGCGGGGCAGATGGACACAGGCCAGCACGGCAGCGCCGGCGGCAAGGATGCCGCGTCGGGAAATCGTATTCATGATTGTCTCCTCGGGACGGATGGTCCTGTTCACTGGAATTGACGAAACGCCCTGGGCCAAAGGGCCCGGGCGCGATCAAAGGAGACGAGGTTTGGGAGGCGGCTCGTTCAGCGCAGGCGTCTGACCGGCAACGGTTGTGCCCAAAGGCAGGGCATGGCGGTTGCGCAAAACATCGCGGCCCGTGCCTTCGGCCACAGGCGCCAGCAGTGCCGAAAGGCCGGTGCAAAGCAGCTCGCAACCGCCGGGATCAATGGGGCTGCGATGCTTTTCACCGTGGCAGGGCACTTGGTTGCAGTCCGCCACCTGCATCATCTCGCTGACATGAATCGCGTGGTCCGGCTCGGCACCAAGCCGCGCCGCATGCGCCGGGGTTGCCGCTGACATGGCGGCGAACACGGTTATGGCAAGCATGGCAACAAGGCGCGAAAACATGGATACAGGATAGAAGCCGGCGGGTGCGAAGTCCATTGCCGTCGCGGTCACAACCCTGGCAACGGACCTTACAACCCCAGCATTTCGGGTTGCTCGACGCGCAGCCGATCCAGTGTGCCATGAATGCGCGACAGGTGCAGATCAATGGCGGCTACGGCCTTTTCCTCATCCCGTTCGCGCAGGGCGGCAAGGATCATCTTATGCTCTTCCCACGCGTTATGCGCGTTATAGGACAGCGACAGATAGCGGGCGCGGTCCATGTGACCTTTGTTGTCCTTGACCAAGGTCCAGACGAACTCCAGCCCCGAGGCCGCGCAGATGTCGTGGTGAAACTGGTCGTCCAGCTCGTGAAAGCTGCTGCGGTCGTCGGCGCGGATGGCGACCTCTTGCCGGTCGATCAGATCGGCAAGCGCGTCATGATCCTGCGATGTCAGGATACGGGCCGCCTCGCGCATGCAGGCGGTTTCAAGCGCCAGCCGGATGAAATGCGCCTGACGGATCGCCCCGGCCGAGATTTGCGTCACGATGGTCGCACGCTGCGGGCGGATCTGAATAAAGCCAAGCTGGGACAGGCGAAAGAATGCATCGCGGACCGGCTGACGCGAAACGCCCATCTGCGCCGCAACCTCTGCCTCGGACAGGCGGGCACCAGGGGGCAGGGTCAGGTTGATAACCCGTTGATAAAGCGCGTCATAAACCTGATCGGTCACCGTGCGCGGGCGCAGGTCGTCAAGAATGGGCAGGGCGGCGGCATCTGTCGGCATCAGCGAAACCATAACGTTGACCACATTGCCAGACTAGCATATTAGATGACTAGAGGAACTGCAAGGCGATTCGGGAGGGGGTTGCGAATGCCGTTGCTGGACGAGGATCGGTTGTTTCCACCCGAACCCGCGCTGCGCGATCTGGCGCGTGCGCTATACGAGGATGTGCGCGACCTGCCGATCGTCAGCCCGCATGGCCATACCGATCCGCGCTGGTTTGCCGAAAATCAGCCTTTTCCCGATCCGGCGCAGCTATTCGTCACGCCTGATCATTACCTGTTCCGTATGCTTGCCTCGCAGGGGGTGGCGCTGACCGATCTGGGCGTGCCGCGCGTCGACGGCGGCCCGACTGAGACGGATGGGCGCAAGATCTGGCGGCTTTTTGCCAGCAATTATCACCTCTTTGCCGGCACACCGTCGCGTCTGTGGCTGGACCATTCCTTTCAGCATGTCTTTGGCATCGACCGGCGCCTGTCGGCACAAACCGCGGATTGGTATTACGACCATATCTCGGACTGTCTGACCCGGCCCGAGTTCCTGCCGCGTGCGCTATATGAGCGTTTCGGTATCGAGGTTCTGGCCACGACCGAGGCGGCGACGGACGATCTGCGCTGGCACCGCGCAATCCGCGAGTCGGGCTGGCGGGGCAGGGTGGTGACGGCCTATCGCCCTGATGGGGTGATCGACCCTGAAATGCCCGGCTTTGCCGATAATGTCGCGCTGCTGGGTCAGCAGACCGGTTTTGATACTGCGACCTGGGCAGGCTATCTGGCTGCGCATCGGGCCCGCCGCGCCTATTTCCGCGAGTTCGGTGCAACCTCATCCGATCACGGTCACCCCAGCGCGCGGACCGAGGATCTGCCGCAGGCCGAGGCGGCTGCGCTGTTTCAAAAGGCGCTGCGCGGCGACTGCACCCCGGCCGAGGCCGACGCCTTTCGCGGCCATATGCTGACCGAGATGGCACGCATGAGCCTTGAGGATGGGCTGGTGCTGCAAATTCATCCGGGTTCACGGCGTAATCACTCGGACGCAGTGATGGCGATGTTCGGCAGGGATAAGGGGTTCGATATTCCCGGCCGTACCGATTACGTCACCGCCTTGCGGCCGCTTTTGAACGCGGTGGGAATGTGCCCCGATCTGACGGTGATCCTGTTTACGCTGGACGAAAGCAGCTACGCCCGCGAGCTTGCGCCGCTGGCCGGGGCCTATCCCTGCCTGCGCCTTGGCCCGCCGTGGTGGTTTCACGACAGTCCTGAGGGCATGCGTCGTTTTCGCGAGATGACAACCGAGACGGCCGGGTTCAGCAATACCGTCGGTTTCAACGACGACACCCGCGCCTTTTGCTCAATCCCTGCCCGGCATGACGTGGCGCGGCGGGTGGATTGCGCATTTCTGGCCACGCTGGTCGCCACAGGCCGGCTGGACAGCGAAGAAGCGCCGCCGCTGGCGCATGAACTGACCTATGGCCTCGCCAAGAGGGCCTATCGACTTTGAATGTTCATCGGGGAGGATGACATGAAACTGCTTGATACCGTACTTACCGCCTTTCTTGTCACGGCTGCGCTGGCCGGGGCAGCCAGCGCAGAATGTGAAACCACCCTGCGCTCGTCCGACACGCATCCGGATGGATATCCGACTGTCGAGGGCGTCAAGGCAATGGCGGCCGAGGTCAAGGAAAAGACCGGCGGCCGCATTTGTATTGAGGTCTTTCCTTCGTCCCAGCTTGGCGAGGAAAAGGACACGATCGAACAGACCCAGTTCGGGGTCATCGACATGGTGCGCGCCTCATTCGGGTCGTTCAACGACATCGTGCCGGTCACGCAAACCACCTCGCTGCCATATCTCTATCGCTCCGAGGATCATCTGCATAAGGTGCTGGACGGCCCGATCGGAGAAGAGATCGCCGGTCAGTTTGCGGAACACGGCCTGATCCCGCTGGCCTATTACGACGGCGGTGCGCGTAACTTTTACAATTCGAAGCAACCGATCCGCACGGTCGAGGACCTGAAGGGGATGAAGTTCCGCGTCATGCAGAACGACGTCTTTGTGGATATGATGTCGGCGCTTGGCGCCAATGCCACGCCGATGCCCTATGGCGAGGTTTATTCCTCGATCCAGACCGGCGTCATCGACGGGGCCGAGAATAATTTCCCCAGCTATGACAGCTCGGGCCATGCCGAGGTGGCGAAATACTTTACGCTGGATCAGCACCTGATGGTGCCCGAACTGGTCGCTGTTTCAAAAACCAGCTGGGAAAAGCTGTCCCCCGGGGATCAGGAGATCATGCGCACAGCGGCCCGGAACTCGGCCACGCTGCAACGCAAGCTTTGGGCTGAACAGGAAAAGGCCAGCGAAGAAAAGGTCATCGCTGCCGGTGCCGAGGTCGTCAAGGACGTGGACAAGACCGCCTTCATCGAGGCGATGGCCCCGGTCTATGAGAAATACGTGACCACCCCCGAAGCCAGGGACCTGGTCAAACGTATCCGGGAAACCCAGTGACATACAGGCCCGCGCCCTATGGCTGCGGGCCTTTTCGTTCAGAAAACAAGGAGGGGGTGCCATGCTGGCAGGCATAGCTGCATTGTCGCGCCTGAACGGCTTTCTCAGCCGGGTCAGCCTGTGGCTGGCGGGGGCCGGGCTGGTCTTTATGACGCTGATCGTTTTTGCCCAGGTCTTCATGCGCTACGTGATGAACGACAGTCTGCTCTGGGTCGAGCCGGTGGCCATCCTGCTGATGAGCTGGTTCATCTTTCTGGGTTCGGCGGTGGGTGTGCACGAAAGCTTTCACATGGGTTTTGACGTGCTGCTGTTCTTTCTGCCCGACAGCGCAGGCAACTGGCTGAAGGGCCTGTCAGATCTGGCGGTGCTGTGCTTTGCCATCGGCATGGCGGTCTATGGCTGGCAATTGATGGTCAGGACCTGGGGCACGACCTTGCCGGTCATCCGGCTGCCCGGCGGTTTTGGCTATATGCCGCTGTTCGCCGGCGGGGTGCTGATGACGCTGTTCGTGCTTGAGCATCTGCTGCAACGGCTGAGCGGCAGCCGGGCCGAGGCCCAGCAGGACGCCGAAGACATCCTGATGACCGAAGCGTGACAGGGGCGGGGCAATATCATGGAATATCTTATTCTTTTTGGCGTCTTTACCCTGCTGATGCTGATCGGGACGCCCATTGCGTTTTGCCTTGGCATCTCCAGCTTTGCGACGGTGGTCTGGCTGGGTCTGCCGCCGCTTGTGGTGTTCCAGCGCCTGTCGGCGGGGATCTCGGTTTTTACGCTGATGGCGATCCCGTTCTTTATCTTTGCCGGCGACCTGATGGTGCGGGGTGGGATCGCGGGGCGGATCGTGCGCTTTGCCGGCTCGCTGATCGGCCATGTCCGGGGCGGGCTGGGGCAGGTCAACATCGCCGCATCGACGCTGTTTGGCGGCATCTCGGGCTCTGCAGTGGCCGAGGCGGCCGCAGTCGGCGGCATCATGATCCCGCAGATGAAGGAACGCGGTTACGGCGCAGATTACGCTGTCAATGTGACCTCGATGGCGGCGTTGATCGCACTGATGCTGCCACCCAGCCACAATATGATCATCTACTCAATCTCGGGCGGGGGACGGATCTCCATTGCTGATCTGTTCACAGCCGGGATCATTCCGGGGCTGCTGCTGGCGCTGGCGCTGTCGTTCACCGCCTGGATTGTCGCCGTACGCCGGGGCTATCCGACCGAGCCTTTCCCGGGTCTGGCAAAGGTGTTCCGCTTTTTGCTGGAATCGCTGCCGGGGATGCTGCTTATCGCCATCATCTTTGGCGGAGTGCGTTCGGGGATATTTACCGCCACCGAAAGCTCTTGCATCGCGGTGATCTACGCCTTGCTCGTGACGGTGCTCGTCTATCGCAGCATGTCCTGGCGCGATTTCGTTCACGCCACGCAGCAGGCGGTGCGCACGACGTCGATGGTCCTGCTGATCATCGGCATGGCGGGAGCCTTTGGCTGGCTGATGGCCTATCTGCATGTGGCGCAGATCTCGCTGAACTGGATGCGGTCGGTGTCGGACAATCCCTTTGTCATCCTGCTGCTGATCAACATCGTGCTGCTGGTGCTGGGCACCTTCATGGACATGAGCCCGCTGATCATCATCACTACGCCGATCTTTTTGCCCGTGGTCAGCGCGTTCGGGATCGATCCGGTGCACTTCGGGGTCATCATGATCCTGAACCTTGGTATCGGGCTGAACACGCCGCCTTTGGGACCGGTGCAATTCGTTGCTGCTGCCGTTGCCCGCATCTCAATCTGGGAGGCGATGCGCAGCGTCTGGCCCTTTTACGCGGCGGGGCTGCTTGTGCTGATGCTGGTGACCTATGTGCCGGCGCTGTCGCTGTGGCTGCCCGCGCTGTTTCGGGGGCTGTGATGGGTGATCCGATCCGTACTGTGCTGGCCCATGCGCCTGAGCTGATGGTGGTCCGGTTTACCTTCGCGGCGGACGACCGGGGTGCCCTGCACAGTCACCCGCATGTGCAATCGACCTATGTCCGCTCGGGGCGCTATCGCTTTACCGTTGATGGCCGCGAGTTCGAGGTTGGGCCGGGCGATGCCTTCGTCATCCCTTCGGGCGCGGTGCATGGCTGTATCTGCCTTGAGGCGGGCGAACTGATCGACAGCTTCACCCCCCGCCGCGACGATTTTCTGTGAAAGGAGAGATCCGTGACCCATGTTGAAACCCGCCAGGCGGTTCACCCGAGCCATGCGAAAACCATGGATACCGAGACTCTGCGGCAACATTTCCTTGCACAGGGCTTGTTTCGGGATGGTGAGATCCGGCTGGTCTATACCCATTACGACCGGTTCGTGATCGGCGGCGCGGTGCCGGATGGCGCCAGGCTGGTGCTGGACCAGATCGCCGAAACCCGGACCGCCAGCTTTCTGGAACGGCGTGAGATGGGCATCGTCAATATCGGTCAGCCGGGCACCGTCTCGGCTGCCGGTGAAACCTGGCAGATGCAGCCTGGGGATGTGCTTTACCTCGGCATGGGATCGGGTTCGGTGACCTTTGGCGGGCAGGGTCGGTTCTATATCGCCTCGTGTCCGGCGCATCGCGCGCTGCCTTGCCGTTTGATCGCCGTCGCCGATGCAAAAGAGATGAAAACCGGCGCGGTCGAGACCTCGAACAAGCGTACGATCCGGCAGTTCATTCACCCGCTGGTGATGGAAAGCTGCCAACTGGTGCTGGGCTATACTACGCTTGAGGATGGTTCGGTCTGGAACACCATGCCCGCGCATGTTCATGATCGGCGGATGGAAGCCTATCTCTACCACGGGATGGAGCCGCAGTCGCGCGTCCTGCACCTGATGGGTGAACCGCAGGAAACGCGGCACATCTTTGTCGCGAACGAAGAGGCCGTGATATCGCCCCCATGGTCGATCCATTCCGGCGCGGGGATCGGCAGTTATACCTTTATCTGGGCGATGGCTGGCGACAATGTCGATTACACCGATATGGACTTTGTCCAGCCGGAGGACCTGCGGTGAACCCCTTTTCCCTTGCAGGTCAGGTGGCGCTGGTGACGGGCGCGAATACGGGTATCGGTCAGGCCATCGCCGTTGCCATGGCGCAGGCCGGAGCCGAGGTCATTGCCGCAGGCCGACGCGACTGTGACGAAACGCTGGCGCTGACAGGTGGTGGCCGGCAGATGCGGCTGGATTTCGGTGATCCCATGGCTGCGCGTGATGTCTTTGCGCGGGAACGTATCGACATTCTCGTCAACAACGCGGGTATCATCCGCCGCGCTGATGCGGTCGATTTCACCGAGGCCGATTGGGATGCGGTAATTGATGTGAACCTGAAGGCACTGTTCTTTACCTGTCAGGCTTTTGCCCGCGCCGCCCTGCCGCGCGGGCGGGGCAAGATCATCAACATCGCCTCGCTTTTGTCCTTTCAGGGCGGTATCCGCGTGCCCTCTTATACCGCCAGCAAACATGGTGTGGCCGGGCTGACCCGGCTGATGGCGAATGAATGGGCCTCGCGCGGGTTGAACGTCAACGCCATCGCGCCGGGCTATATCGAGACGAACAACACTCAGGCTCTGCGTGACGACCCCAAGCGTTCGGCGGCGATCCTTGACCGTATTCCGGCCGGACGCTGGGGACGGCCCGAGGATATCGGCCAAAGCGCGGTGTTCCTTGCTGCGCCTGCCTCGGACTACATCAATGGCGCGGTGCTGAACATCGATGGGGGCTGGCTTGCAAGATAGGCTTTGCCGCCCGCCGACGACAGCCCCGGCGGGTATCGTTCATCTGGGGCTTGGCGCGTTTTTCCGCGCCCATGGTGCGGTCTATGTGGCCGAGGCCGGGGGCTGGGGGATCATCGGTGTCTCGTTGCAATCGCCGGATACGCGCGACCGGCTGCGCCCGCAGGGCTGGGCCTATACCGCGCTGGAACTTGTCCCCGAAGGTGACAGGCCGCGGGTGATGACGGTGCTTTGCGATGTGCTGGTCGCACCCGAAAACCCGCAGGCGGTGCTGGACGCCATGGCTGCACCCGACACCCATATCGTCAGCCTGACGGTGACGGAAAAAGGCTATTGCCACGAACCCGCGACCGGGCGTCTGAACCGCGACCACCCGCGCATCGTGCATGATCTGGCGCATCCCCTTCCGCAATCCGCGCCGGGTTTTCTGGTCCGGGCTCTGGCCATGCGACGGGCGGCCGGGCGGCCGCCCTTTACCGTGCTGTGCTGCGACAATCTGCCCGAGAACGGCCGGGTCCTGCGTGGTGTGGTGCTGGAACTTGCCGGGCTGATCGACCCTGCGCTGGCGGATTGGATCGCCGCCGAGGGGGCTTTCCCCTCGACCATGGTGGATCGCATCGTTCCCGCGATCACGCCTGCGGATCTGGACAGGCTTGAGGCCACCTGTGGCTATCGCGACGAAGCACCCGTCCTGCACGAGCCATTCCGGCAATGGGTGATCGAAGATCGTTTCTGCGGCCCTCGCCCGGCCTTTGAGGCGGCGGGCGCGCAACTGGTCGCCGATGTTACGCCCTACGAGCATATGAAGCTGCGGATGCTGAATGGCGCGCATTCGAGCCTGGCCTATCTGGGCTATCTGGCGGGGCATCAGACCATTGCCGATACCATGGCCGATCCGGTCTTTACCGGTTTCGTCCGCAGCCTTTGGCATGATGAGATCATCCCGACGCTGACACCACCTGCGGGACAGGATCTGGGTGATTATGCCAAGGCACTGGCGTTGCGCTTTGCCAATCCCGCGATCCGGCACCGGACATGGCAGATCGCCATGGATGGCAGTCAGAAACTGCCGCAACGCGTCCTTGCGACCATTGCCGAGGCGCGCGCTGCAGGGCGCCGCGTGCCGCGCCTGACGCTCGCCGTTGCGGCGTGGATGCGCTACGTTTCAGGTCGGGACGAGCGTGGGGCCGAGATTGACGTCCGCGATCCCCTTGCCGCGCGGCTTGCCGCCATGTGGAGCGACGATCCCGCCTGCACGGTGCGCGAATTTCTGTCCCTGACCGAGTTGTTTCCGTCCGCCCTGCGCAAGGATGCGGGCTTTGCCGCCGATCTGACCGGAGCATTGAGGGCGCTGATACAGCAGGGGGCGCGGGCAGCCGCTGCGGGGTACGCCCATGGCTGACAGCGCCGCCGCCCTGCTGCTTGCCCCCGGTGATAGCGTCGGTATCGCCCTGCAACCGCTGAAACCTGGCGAAACGCGGCTCGGGGTCGTCATCGCAGAGCCCGTCCCTGCCGGTCACAAATTCGCGCTGCGCGCCCATAATGCTGGCGATCCGATCATCAAATACGGGCAGGTCATGGGCGAGGCGACCTTTGCCATCGCGCCCGGTCAGCATGTGCATGTCCAGAATGTAGGGATGAGTGCGCCGGGCCGGACCTCTGGTCAGTCCGGGCGGCTGCCCGAGCCACCCGACAGGCGCAGCTTTCTGGGCTTTCCTCGTAGCGATGGTCGGGCAGGGACGCGTAATTTCATTGGTATCATCGCCTCGGTCAATTGCTCATCCACCGTCTGTAATGCCATCGCGCGCGAGGCGAATGCCCGGCTGTTGCCAGAGTTTCCGAACATCGACGGCTTCGTGCCCATTGTCCACGATCAGGGCTGCGGCATCGCCACGGCGGGTGAGGGCTTTGCTCTGCTGGTGCGCGTCCTCAAGGGCTATCGCGATCATCCCAATTTCGGTGGTGTGCTGCTGGTTGGTCTGGGTTGCGAGGTCAACCAGCTGACCCTGTATCACCGTGATGATGAGACGCGTCAGCGCCACTCGAGCTTTAATATCCAAGAGGTCGGCGGCTCGGCCGAGGCGGTGCGCTGCGCGCTTGAACGGCTGCGCCCCATTGCGGCGCGCGCCAATATCGACCGCCGCCGCAGCCTGCCGGTATCGGATCTGGTGCTTGGGATGCAATGTGGCGGCTCGGACGGGTTTTCGGGCATAACCGCCAATCCGGCGCTTGGTGTTGCATCGGATCTGCTGGTCGCGGCGGGCGGGACCTCGATCCTGTCCGAAACGCCCGAGATATATGGCGCCGAGCATCTGCTGATCGCCCGGGCCAGTGCCGGGGATGGCGAACGTCTGCAACAGATGATCCGCTGGTGGGAAGAGTATACCCGCGGGAATGGCGCCAGTCTGGATAACAACCCCAGCCCCGGAAACAAGCGCGGCGGGATCACCACGATCCTTGAAAAATCGTTGGGCGCGGTGGCCAAGGCGGGGTTTGCGCCGGTGTCGGCGGTGCATGGTTATGCCGATCCGATCCGCGGTCCCGGCCTCGTCTATATGGACAGTCCCGGCTATGATCCCGTGGCGGCGACAGGACAGGTGGCGGCGGGCGCGAATGTCATTGCCTTTACCACCGGGCGTGGGTCCTGTTTCGGTTCCCATCCTGTGCCGTCGCTGAAGCTTGCCTCAAATTCGGCGCTGTGGCGGGCAATGCAGGACGATATGGATATCAACTGCGGCAAGGTCGCCGAAGGACAGGTTTCGCTGCAAGAGATGGGCGCCGAGATCTATCACAAGATCCTCGATACCGCCTCGGGTGAACGCAGCAAGTCCGAGATCTTTGGTTATGGCGATGCGGAATTCGTGCCGTGGCGCATCGGGGCGGTGCTGTAACCGCCCCGGATCGTACTCGCTGGCGCAAAGGGGCCGTTGCCAGCCCGGTTGCCCGGGCTGTCCGCGAGCTGTTACCAGTTCGCGATCAGCGCCTTGCCGATTTTGGCGATCTGGGCATTCCGTTCGTCCAAAGCTGCATCGGTTTCCGTCATATAGATAACCATGATCCGTTCGGGCGCGCCGTTTGGTCCCAAGGCAGCGACGATGGCGCGCGCGCCGCGATCGCCCGCCCCGGACTTGTCGGCGATATACCAGCCCTGCGGCAGCGCCGCGCGCAGCAAAGCATCGGCGACCCGATCATTCTGCATCCAGTTCAGCAGCTGATCGCGGGACTGATCGGACAAAACATCCCCAAACAGCAGCCGGTGCAGGGTTTTTGCCATCGCGTTTGGCGTGGTCGTGTCGCGGGGGTCATCGGGGATCGCGCTGTTCAGTTCGGTCTCCCAGCGGTCCAGGCGGCCGATATTATCGCCTGTGGCCTTCAGGAAACTGGTCAGACCCTCGGGGCCGCCCACCGCCTCAAGCAACAGATTACCCGCCGTGTTGTCGCTCATCGTGATTGCAGCTTCGCAAAGCGCGGACAGGGTCATGCCGTCATCCACGTGCTTTTCGGTGACGGGCGAGTAATCGACCAGCTGCGTGGCAGGATAGTTGATATGCCGCGCGAGGTCCTCTTTCCCGGCATCGACACGCGCCAGAACCGCGCCGCAGACCAGCACCTTGAAGGTGCTCAGCATCGGGAAACGTTCGTCTTCGCGATAACCCGTGACGTTGCCCGAACGCAGGTCAAGCTGGGCATAACCCACCCGGGCCTTAAGCTCGGTTTCAGCCTGCCGGACAGCGGCGGTAACGGGGTCCTCGGCTGCGGCAGGACCTGCCGCCAGCGTCAACAGGGTGGCAAGGGCGATATGGATGATCTTCATTTTCAGGGTTTCCTCATGACTGCAAACTGGTCCCGGCGCATCTCACTGGCGATACCGGTCGGGGCGGTGGGCTTGCCTGTCCTTGCAGGCAATCCGCGGCCAGTTGCGAACGGGCCAGTGCCCGCGCATTGATAATTAATATTCATGTCTCTGCTCGGTTCGACTTGTAGCGTTCACGTTCATGACCGCCGAGTGCCAGTTATGGCAAAATGACCAATCACCACAAACGATCATATCTCACTTTTGGCATGAGATTTTCTTATGGATAAAGGCGCCAGACCCGGTGCTGTGCCGCCGTCAGGGGAATCGTATCACGGGCATTTCCCTTAACGCTTGAACCTGTAAAATTGCGAAGATGACACGTGCCACCTCGTTTCTGGAAAACCCGATAAAGCTTGCCCTTTCTGGGGTGGGGCTGCTTGCGCTGGTCTTGGCGGTGATGGGCATGGCAGAGCGCCGCGCGCTGATGGACGAACTGGCGCAACAGACCGCTGTGCTACACCGCCTTGCCTCGCAACGGGCCGATCAGCATGACGCGCATCTGACGGCGCTGTCTGCGATTGCGGTGGCGAGCAAAGATCCCGGGCAGCGGCTGTTTCTTGAGGTGGCTGGCAGCATCTCGCGCTTTTATCCGCGGATCACCGCAATCTCTTTGGTGCCCTTGGGGCCGGGAAAAAGGGTGGGGGCGCCGGTTGAGCCCCCGCTGGCACAACAGATCGCCGCCGCGGCGGCGACTTCGCAGGGTGAAATCGCGCTTTTGCCTGACCCGGGGCGGGCTCAGCATTACATCATGGTCAAGCGCAGCCCCAATTCGGACGCGGCGCGTTACGGTCTGGCCCTGTCCATAAACGCCGCTGGCTTGCTGGATGAGGCGGGGGCGTTCTGGGATCAGCCCGGCGTCGGATTGGCCCTGTCGCTGCCGGACGGTACCCCGTTGTACCGGCGTGGCGCGCTGGCCGAGATCGCCGAGGCGAAAGCCCTTGGCAGTGCCT
The DNA here is from genome assembly GCF_019633685.1 of Paracoccus sp. J56. NCBI lineage: Bacteria > Pseudomonadati > Pseudomonadota > Alphaproteobacteria > Rhodobacterales > Paracoccaceae > Paracoccus > Paracoccus sp. J56. The sequence continues at coordinate 41,867 of NZ_JAFL01000005.1, read as the reverse complement.
CGCAACCTTTGCGGCTGGAAACCTCGCGCCGCATCGCTCTGACCCAGTTGTTTCCCCCGCTGCGCAGCGCGCTTATCCTGCTTGCGGCGGGCGGGGCGGGTCTTGGCGCACTGGCGCTCCTGCGCCAGCGGCGGCGTGCAGGACTGGCGCTGGAACAGGCCCGGCTCAGCGCGATCGACTCGCGGCTGGCCCATGCGGCGCGCGTCAATGCGATGGGCGAGCTGGCCAGTGGTCTGACGCATGAGCTGACCCAGCCCCTGACCGCCATTCTGGCCCAGGCGCAGGCGGGCAGGCGGCTTTTGGCGCGCGATGATCACAGGCGGCTGGCCTCCGTGCTTGAAGATACGGTGACGCAGGCCCGCCGTGCCTCAGCCATTCTTGAGCGGTTTCGCAATTGGTCGCGCCCGCAAGCAGCGCCCGTGCGGGCGTTCGATCTGCGCGACGCTCTGCGCAACGTCGCCTCCCTGTTGACCGGGCAGGCGGCGGCACGGGGTGCGGCCCTGCATTTCGATCTGCCCGCCGCGGCGGTCCCTGTTCGTGCCGATCCGGTCGAGATGGAGCAGGTCGCCTTCAACCTGCTGCGCAATGCACTTGAGGCGCTTGGGGACGGCAGCGCCGGGCAGATCCGCGCGACCCTGCGGACCAGGGACGGAAACGCCGAGCTGACGATCAGCGACAATGGCCCCGGCATCGCTCCGGATCTGCGCGAACGGCTTTTCACCCCTTTCACCACCACCCGGCCCGATGGCACCGGGCTTGGCCTTGCGCTTAGCCAGCGGTTGGTCGAACGCGCCGGGGGCGAAATCGTGTTGCTGGACAGCGCCGAGGGCGCTTGTTTCCGCATCACCCTGCCACTGGAGAGCGGGTCATGACCCATCCTGTCTATCTGGTCGATGACGACGCGGCCGTGCGTCAGGCACTGACGCTGCTGTTGTCCACCGTCGATATCCCGGTGACCGGCTTTGCCGACCCGCAGGCATTTCTTGGCCGTTTGCCGCAACTGGATCCGGGCTGCCTGATCTTTGACATCCGCATGCCGGTCATCTCGGGCCTGAAACTGCAGGAGAGGCTGGCGGATCTGGCGATCGACTGGCCGACGATTATGATATCAGGCCATGGCGATATCGAGGCCTGCCGCCGCGCCTTTCGCAATGGTGCCGTCGATTTTCTGTCAAAACCCGTCGATGAACAGGACCTGATTGATGCGATCCAGAAAGCGCAAGAGACGCTTGACCGCCAGCTGGATCGTCGCGCCGAGCTGGCAGAAACCCTGGCGCTGTTATCGACCCTGACCGCGCGTGAAACAGAGGTTCTGGAACGTATCGCGGCCGGTTTCACCACCCGGCAGATTGCCGGGGCACTGGGCCTGTCCCCGCGCACGGTAGAAAGCCACCGCGCAGCCATCGGCGGCAAGCTTGGCACCACCTCGCAGGCCGAGATGACCCGGCTGTGGCTAGAGGGCAGACCCTCTCCGTAGTTCTACGGATATCGTTGCCAGCTCTACGAATACTCAGCCCAGACCGTGGAGACTAGTTCTCTGTCATCACAAATGACAGGAGATTCCGATGATCCGTCTTTCCGTTGTTGCCGCCGCCCTGCTGACCCCCCTGGCCGTTCAGGCGCAGGAGTTGCCAAGCGCGCCCTATCTGCCCCTTGATCTGGCGGTCAAGGCCGCTGATGCCGCCGTGCAGGCATGTGTCGCCGACGGCCATAATGTCAGCGTTGCCATTGTGGCGCGCGACGGGGCGACCAAGGTTCTGCTTAAGTCCGACGGATCGGGCCCGCATACGGGCTCCAGCGCGACCGGCAAGGCCTTCACCTCGGCTGCTATGGGGCGCGATACGGCTGGGCTGGCGGGCTTTATCGCCTCGAACCCTGAAAATGCCGGTCTGCGCGATATGGATACGCGTATGGTCATTCAGGCCGGTGGCCTGCCGATCCGCATTGGTGAGGCGCTGGTCGGCGGCATTGGCGTCGGTGGCGCGCCTTCGGGTGATATCGACGCGGCCTGCGCCGCTGCCGGGCTGAGCGCAATCGGCGCGGCGAACTGATCGTGTCATGGCCCCGCCGGCGGTCTTGGCGGGGCCAGGGCTATTCTTTTGGCGGGGCGGGCCGTTTAGTCGTAAACCGCGTCTCTGATATCGGTGATGAACTTGCCGCTCATGCCCTCGAACGCGGTATTCGTCAAAGCGACTACTGACAGGCCGTTCTTGCGGTCGACGAACCAGTAATGACCGTAGGCGCCGCCCCATTGCAATGTCCCCGCGGCTTGTGGTGTGCCGCTTGGGGCAGGGTCCGCCAGCACTGCCCAGCCATAGCCGAAACCCCAGCCAGGTCCCTGCGTTTCGGCGTCGGTTCCGACCTGATCGCTGACCATCAGCTTGACGGTTTCAGGCTTCAGGATGGGTGAGCCGCCGGTCCGGATTGCCTCAAGAAAGCGCAGAACATCTGACGCTGTCCCAGCCATGCCCGCGCCGCCCGACTGATAGGAATTGCTGTCGAGAATCCTCGACGGTGCAAAAACCGCGGCGACATCCATCAAGGGCACCGCCATCCCGTCCGTCATCGGCACCGGCTCGGGGGTTCCGTCCGCATAAGGCTTGGCCAGGCGTGCGGGGTCGCGCACCGTAAAGTCGGTATCCGTCAGCCCCAGCGGCGCGGTCACCTTATCGCGGACGATTTCGGACAGGCTTTGGCCCTCGATCTGTTCCAGCACGCCTCCAAGCACGTCGATACCTAGCGAATAGCGCCAGCCTGTGCCGGGGGCGAAATGCAACGGGGCCGCCGACAGGCGCGACAGGTTTTCCGTCAGCGACAACCCCGGCTGGTCCAGCCCGTCCGAGATGTTAAGCCGGTGATAAGGGCCGTCCGCCTGCTCCAGAAACGCATAACCCAGCCCCGAGGTATGGGTGAGCAACTGATGAATGGTGATTTCCGGTGTCGAGCCATCCGGCAGGGCGGGGCGAAACTCCGGCAGCCAGCGCGTGACGGGCGCGTTGAGGTCAAGGCGTCCTTCCTCGACCAGCCGCATCGCGGCAGCCGTCACAAAAGGCTTGGTGACCGAGGCAAGGCGGAAGATCGCGTCTTCGTGCATTTCGCCCCCGGCCTCACGGTCGGCATGGCCGGCGGCGCGGTGATAGACGATCTCGCCATCCTTGGCGACCAGAACGACGGCGCCGACGATTCGCTTTTCGGCAAGCGCGCTGTCGATTGCCTGATCAAGGCGGGTTTCCAGCGTCGGTCCGGCAAAGGCAGTTGTGGCAGAGGTCAGCGCGGCGGCGACAAGGGGGATGCGCATGGCAAGGTAACCTCGTATATAAAGAGTGATCATTCCTGAATAGCGCCAGCGAAGGGATATTTCCAGAGTGACCATTGCGAAAAATGCAAAACCCGCCTCACGTCCGCGCGGCCGTCCGCGTGCCTTTGACCGCGACGAGGCTTTGGCCAAGGCGGCAGAGACATTTTGGCGGCTTGGTTACGAAGGGGCCTCGATCGCCGATCTGACAGCGGTGATGGGGATCACGCCGCAAAGCCTGTATTCTGCCTTTACCTCTAAGGCCGATCTCTATCGCGAGGCGCTTCAGTGGTATCAGGATCACGTCGGGGCCTCGACCGTTGCGGCCCTGGCCGAGGGCGACGCCGTGATTGCGCTGACCCGGCTGCTAAGCGAAGCAGCGGAAGAGTTCACCAAAAAGGGCCGCCCGCATGGCTGCATGATCTCGACCGCCGTGCTGACTTGCGCGACCGAGAATGAGCCGGTGGCGCGCCATGTCTCGGGCCTTCGCGGCGCGACGCTGGCCCTTATCCGGGCGCGGGTCGAGCGCGGGATTGACGAGGGGCAGCTGAGCCCCGGGACAGATCCCGAGGCTCTGGCGCGCTTTGTCGGCGCGATGATCCAGGGCATGTCCGTTCAGGCGCAGGACGGGGCGTCCAGGGCCGCCTTGCTGGCGCTGGCCCGTCATGCGGTGACCGAGATTGAGCGTCACCGGGCATAGCCGCCCCAGCTATGGCAAGCGGCCCCGGTTATGCGGCCGCTTGCCGTTTCAGGTGTGCCCGGCGGATCGGCGCTGTCACCGGAACCCGCCCGAGACGACGATCCGTTCACCAGTGATCCAGCCCGCCGCGTCAGAGGCGAGAAAAGCCGCGACCCTGCCAATGTCAGCAGGTTGTCCGAACCGGCCCAGCGGGGTTGCTGCGATGATCTGCCGTTCCGCGTCGCTGCCGATCAGGCCATTGGCGCGCGTGCCTTCTGTTTCGACACCACCCGGCGCCAGCGTGTTGACGCGGATGCCTCGCGGTCCCAGCTCTTGCGCCAGTGCGCGGGAAACCGTGTCGACCGCGGCCTTGCTTGCGGAATAGATCGCCGAATTCGCCTCGGGATTGGCACTGGCGGTCGAGCCGATGTTGATGATCGACCCGCCCGAGGCCGGGAAGTGCTTGGCCGCCTCTTGCGCAATCAGGATCGTGCCAAGGACATTGACGTCGAACTGACGGTGAAACTCGGCCTCGGCGATTTCTTCCAGTGGCTGAAAGGAAAAGACACCGGCGTTGTTCACGATGATATCCGGGGCGCCAAGCACGGCCATGGTTTGGCTGAAAAGGCGTTCGACATCTTTGCGGTTTGACACATCCGCCTGAATGGCAACTGCCCGTCCGCCGGCGTCGGTGATTTTATGGACCACACGCCCGGCGTCGGTCTGGTTGCCGGCATAGTTCACCACAACACTGGCCCCGGCATCAGCCAAAGCCTGCGCGATTCCGGCGCCAATCCCTTTCGACGCGCCGGTGACAATGGCGATCCGGCCCTGAAGTGCGGTCATGTCACCGGCCCTCCAGATCAATGACGATCTTGCCGAAGGCGCCGCGGTCCAGATGATCCAGGGCGGCTTGCAATTCCGCTAGCGGATAGCGCCTGTCGATGACCGGCTTGATCCCGGCCTTGTCCGTGGCTGCGACCAGATCCTCCAGTGCGCGACGGTGACCGACGCTGATGCCGTGCAGTTCGGCATTCTTCAGCATCAGCGGTCCCGCCGGGGACGCGATGTCAAAGCCTTCGAGCACGCCGATCTGGTAGATCTTTCCGTTGACCGCGACGGCCTGAAACGCTTTGGCCAGATGCGGGCCGCCGACGAGTTCGACGATATGGTCCGCGCCATGATCAGAGGTCAGCTTATAAACCGCCTCGACCCAATCCCCGGCATTGCGGTTGACGCCGTGATCGGCCCCAAGGGCGCTGACCTTTGCAAGCTTGTCGTCACTGCCAGAGATGACGATCACCCGCGCGCCATGGGCTTTGGCGATTTGCAGGGCGAACAGCCCCACACCGCCCGTGCCTTCGACCAGCACGGTCTGGCCTGCTTGCAGCCTGCCCTTTTCGATCAGGGCGAACCAGGCGGTCAGCCCCGCGCATGGCAGTGTGCTGGCCTCGGCATCCGACAGCGTTTCCGGTGCGCGAACCAGCCAATCCTGCGAAAGCGCGATATATTCGGCAAGAACGCCGGTATAGGCACCCCCCAAGGCACGATAAGAGGGCGTGCGCGCATTGCCCGGGGGTGTCCCGTCAAGCCAGTCCGGTGAGAAGGTCGAGATGACCCGTTGACCTTTGGCAAGTCGGGTGACGCCCTCTCCCACAGCGACCACCGTGCCTGCCAGATCCGAGCCGGGCGTAAAGGGGAACTCCAGCGGCATACCCATCCCGCTTTCGATCATCAGTTTGTCGCGGTAGTTCAGTGAAACCGCGGCGACCTTGACCAGAACCTCTCCTGCCCGGGGCTCGGGAATCGGGACCTCTTTCAGTTCAAGCGCGTCACGGCCGTTCTGGCCCATCTCCCAACGCTTCATCCTCTGCGACATCACAAGCTCCTTTGCAGTTGAGAGCGCAGCATATCGTTGAAGAATGGTTGTCAGTGGTGATAAAGGTTCCTTTGATCGTTTCCATTTGGATGACAATCATGAATGTTTCGCTGTCCGGTGTGGATGTGTTCGTCGCTGCGGTGGAATGCGGCAGCTTCTCGGCCGCTGCGGACCGGTTGCGTCTGACACGCTCGGCCGTTGCCAAGGCCATCGCGCGGCTTGAGGCAAGGCTGGAAGTCAGGCTGTTTCATCGCACGACCCGCAGCCAAAGCCTGACCGAGGACGGGCAGGTCTATTACGAACGCTGCGTCCGCGCGCTGGAAGAGCTTCGCGCCGGTGAAACCGCGCTGGAGTCTGGTCGGCGTGAGGTGTCGGGGCGGCTGCGCGTATCCGCGCCGGTTCTGTTCGGACGGTGGTGCGTTGCGCCTGTCCTTGCGCAATTGGCGGCGGATCATCCCAAGCTGGAGCTGGACCTGTCTTTCACTGACCGGCTCGTCGATATTGTCGAGGACGGTTTCGATCTTGCGATCAGGAATGGCGATATTGGGCCGGGTGCGGGGCTGATGACACGAACGATCAGCCTGCAACGCATGACCGTTTGCGGATCGCCGAACTATATTTCCATGCATGGAGCCCCTGAAACCGTTGACGATCTGGTGGCGCATCAGGCCGTTCTTTATGGCCGTACGGGCCGGATACGGACATGGCAGTTTCCGACCGGGCCAGGGGGGCAGTTGCGCGAGGTGACGCCGCCAAGCCGCCTGCGCTTTGACGATCTTGAGGCTATCGCTGATGCGGTCGAGGCCGGGCACGGCCTTGCGTGGTTGCCGTGCTGGCTGATCCGTGACCGGGTGCGGGCAGGGCGGCTGGTACCATTGCTTGATGACCTTCCCCGGTTCGTGTTCCGGACCTATGCGCTGTGGCCCGATACGCCCCATCTGCCTTTGCGCGCGCGCCTTGCCATCAACGCACTTGCTGCGGCTTTGCCGGGCAGCGCCGAGCTATAGCTCGGTGACCGGGCCGCGGGCAGGCCGGGAGTTTTGTGGCCCGTGACGACCTAACCTTTGGATGTCCGGGCGTTGCTGCGCCGCTGCTCTTGTGCGCTTAGCAACTCGACGAACGCTCTGACCTTGACGGGTCTGAAACGCGCGGCGGGAAACACGGCATGGATGCCGCCTGCGGGCAGGCTCCACCCCGGCAGAACGTGAATTAGCCGGCCCGCCGCCACATCCCCGGCCACGGCAAAGTCGGGCAGCACCGACAGCCCCGTCCCCTCCAGCACAGCGGCACGCACCGCCAGCGTCGCATCAAGAAAGATCGAGGCGCGCAGGTTGACCGTCTGGCTCTCGATCTCATTCTTGGCAAATCGCCAGCGCAGGTGATCGCGCAGGGCGGTATTGGCAATAAAGGGCAGATCCTCGACCTCTCGCGGCTCGGTCAGGGCCTCTGCCTCGGCACGCATGGTCGGGGGCGCGACGAGCAATTGGCGAAAGGTGCCGATCCTGCGCGCCTGAAGGCCGGATTCGGCCAGCCAGCCCACCCGGATCGACAGCTCAAAGCCCCCGGAAACGATGTCCAGAGCCTGATCGCTAAGCACCGCATCGACCTTGCACCTTGGGTATTTCTGAGTAAAGGCGGTGATCGCGGGAACCACCACGCTGATGCCATAATCGAATGGAGCGGTCAGACGCAGCGTGCCCACCGGCGCTTCCGAATTGTCTGCAAGCTCGTCAAAGGCATCGGCTGCCTCACGCAGGATCAGGGCGCAGCGTTGATAAAAAGACTGTCCGGCCTCGGTCGTCCTGACCTTGCGGGTCGTGCGCACCAGCAGGGTCGTGCGAAACTCACGCTCAAGCCGCGCGACCTGCTGGCTGACCACGGCCTTGGTGATCCCCAGCCTGTCGGCGGCGGCGGTGAATGAGCCCGTCTCGACCACGGCAGCGAAATAGGCAAGCCGGCGCAGATTGCTGAGCCCCAAGCCGGTTTCGCCTGTGTCATTGTATGCTTTTTCCATACACTATGTTTGTCTTGTATGCGTTTAATTTTCAATAGAGCGCCTCTAAATTAGCATCGGCAAGGAGGCAGCCCGATGACGACGCTTTATTACCTTTATGATCCCCTGTGCGGCTGGTGCTATGGCGCGACCCCGGCCGTGGCGTGCCTGCACCAGACGACCGGCGTAACAGTCACGCTGCTGCCGACGGCTCTGTTTGCCGGCGAGGGCGCGCGACCGATGGACGATGATTTCGCCGCATATGCCTGGACAAACGACCAGCGTATCGAACGCCTGACCGGTCAGCCCTTTACCGAGCGTTACCGCCGTCAGGTGCTGGGTGATCGCCAGCGCCTGTTTGACAGCGGCCCTGCCACTGTCGCCCTGACCGCTGTTGCGCTGACCGGTCCTCAGCAGGAACTGGCGGCGCTTAAGGCCATCCAGCATGCGCGCTATGTGGACGGGCAGGATGTGACCTCGCTTGAGGTGCTGGCGGGGGTGCTGCGCGCGGCTGGCCTTGATGCCGCGGCCCAGCGTCTTGCCGCCCCTGATGCAGCCTTGCTTGATGTGCTGCGCGAACGCTCGGGCCGGGCGCGCGCCTTGATGCAACAGTTCGGCGCGCGTGGCGTACCGAACTTTATCACCGAGACGGCTGGCCAACGCCGGATCCTGCAAAGCCCGGCGATCTACACCGACCCTCAGGCGCTTGTCAGCCAGCTGGCGGCCTGACGCGATCTTACTTTCTGAAATTTTACCCAGAGGACATATCATGCTGACTCGCAGAGACACCCTGAAAACGCTGGCTGCGGCCGGCCTTGCCGCCACCGCCTCTGGCTATGCCAGCCGGGCCGCAGGCTCACCCCTGTCATGGCAGCACTTCCCGACGGATGAGGGCGGGTTCTTCCGCGCCCCGGTTCTGCTTTCGGGCGAACATGAGGCGATCCTGATCGACGGCGGTTTCCGCCTGTCGGACGGGCAGGCGCTGGCCGAGGCGATCCGTGCCACGGGCAAGACCCTGACGACGATCTATGTCAGCCAAAGCGACCCGGACTATTATTTCAGTCTTGCCCCGGTCAAGGCGGCGTTTCCCGAGGCGCGTGTTATCGCTGCATCGGCCACAGTCGAGGCAATCAAGGGAAACCTTGAGAAAAAGCTTGAGGCATGGGGCCCTCAGCTTAAGGACAACGGACCACAAACCGTGGCCGATGTGGTGATGCCCGTCGCTTTTGACGAGCCTGCGCTTGATCTGGAAGGTCATGCCATCGAGATCGTCGATGTTGAGGGCCTTGCCAATCGCCGCTACCTGTGGGTGCCGGATCTGGGCGCGGTCTTTGGCGGTGTCCTGGTGTTCTCGGGCCTGCATGTCTGGACGGCCGACACGCCGAGCGCCGAGAACCGCGCGGCATGGCTCAAGGCGCTTGACACCATCGAGGCGCGTCAGCCCAAGGTGCTGGTGCCCGGCCATATGGCGCCCGACGCGGCGACCGGTCAGGAGGCTCTGCAGCATACGCGTGAGTATCTGCTGGCCTTTGAAGAAGAGCTTGCCAAAGCGGCTGACAGCGCGGCGCTTATCGAGGCGATGACCAAACGCTATCCCGATGCTGGCATGGCCGTGGCGCTGGATATTGGCGCCAAGGTCGCTAAAGGCGAGATGAGCTGGGGCTAGGCCATACCCGCTTTCCAAGACAGTCAGCCTGTCGAATTAAAACAGGGCAGATGGTTACGATTTGCCATCTGCCCTGCCATTTATGTCTCCTGTTAATACTGGGCAGCGCCAGAGGTCGCGATGGTTTGCCGGTCTCGGTATTAAAGAATTGGGATAAAAAGGCGCGAGGCTGGGTCTTGAGTTGGGACCTATATTCTTGAATGCTGGCGGGCGGGATGCTTCAAACTCCCGACTTGGGGAGGGATCATGAGCGAACTTTACCGGCTGACAGACGCGCAGATTGAGCGGCTGCGGCCGTTCTTTCCGAAGTCCCGGGCAGGCCGAGGGCCGATGACCTGCGGGTGTTGAGCGGGATAACTTCTTCCAGCGCAATGGGTTGATGTGAAAGGACGCGCCTGCGGCCGATGGCCCGCCGAAGACGCTCTGCAACCGCTGGAAGCGGTGGAACCGGATGGGCGTGTTCGCCACGATCATGACCGAACAGGCTGCCGAAGCGCAGGAGACCGGGATCGTAATGATCGACGCGACCCACGCCCGGGCCCATCGAACCGCATCGAGTCTGGCGGTTCAAAAGGGGTCGCCGACGGCTGATCGGGCAGACCAAGAGGCGGTCTGAACCCGAAACTGCACGTCCTGGCGGATGCAAAGGGCCGTCCGATCCGGATGCTCCTGTCGGTCTTATATATGACGCCCGAGCGCAACATCACCACCGGGGCGATCCGGCTGACCGACTATAACTTCAAGCATCCTGACCAGGCGATGGAGGTCGACCGGCTGGGCGATGCCGCCCATGCGCAGGGCCAGATCGAGAGCTTCGACTGGCCCGGCGATTATCCGGCGCAGGACGTGGGCAAGATCGTGGCGGGCCTGCGCACGTCGCAGGAACGTGGAGCGGACCGTCGCAACCGGGCGGTGGGCGATTGCCTGAGCCTGCGGTCTGGCAGGCGGGTGATGCTGTCGGGCGACCGGATCCCCGGCACGGGCGAGAGCTACCTGTGCCTGTCAGCATCGCACCACTTCGTGTCTGAGGCCTATGGCTCGGGTGGTCAGGGCAGTGACGGCTATGCCTTTACGGGCAGCTACGTGCTGATGCCCGACACGGCTCCGATGGCACCCCCGCGGCGCACGCATGTTCCGGTGGTGCATGGCCCGCAGACGGCGATGGTGGTGGGCGAGGGCGAGATCGACTGCGACGAATACGGCCGCATCCTGGTGCGGTTCCACTGGGACCTTGATGCCGCGCATTCGATGCGCTGCCGGGTGTGGCAGAACTGGGCCGGAGCAGGCTGGGGCGGCATGGTCATCCCCCGCATCGGCATGGAGGTCGTCGTCGAATTCCTCGAGGGCGATCCGGACAAGCCAATCGTCACGGGGAATGTCTTCAACGGGAAGAACGGCGTGCCGTATGAGCTGCCCAAGCACAAGACGCGCAGCACATTCAGGACCAACACCCATGACGGCAAGGGCACCGGGCGCGGCTTCAACGAGCTTCGCTTCGAAGATCAGGCGGGTGCCGAAGAGATCTTCATGCATGCCCAAAAGGACATGAATACCGAGATTGAGAACGATGCGTCTCACATGATTGGGCGCGATTCAGTAGAGTTCGTGGGAAGGGACCGTGTCTCAAAGATCAGAAGGAGCGCGAAGGAAATCGTTGACAAAAATCTGCGCACGGACGTCGGCGGCAACGCAACCACCACAATCAGTGGGGACATGAAGGTGGTGATAGGTATGGCAAGCGGCGAGAGGGAAGCTGTAGAGATCGAGGGCGGCGTGTTCTCCGCGTTCTCCGAATATGCTCACGATTTCACTGTCATTGCGAACGAGAGTAAGGGCAACGGTTCTTACACGATGAATGTGAGGGGTGATACGTGGAACCGAATCGGCGGCAACGCGACCGAGATCGTAACCCGTGACAAGACAACATCTTCAAGATCGATGATGTTTTCGGCGAGATCAGCCATAATGCAGGACGCGAAAGACGTGATTAGCATCACAAGCGGAAAGTCTTCCATTCAGCTCACCTCAGACGGAACGATCATGATAAATGGAGTTCACGTTATTATCAACGGTAAGAGAATCGACCTTAATTAATATGGATTACACAGGGGAAGAGATTGCGGTCGAAGCTAACGTCAACGGCTACAATGCTGATGAAGAAGAGATAATTTATTATCTTCCACCTAACGTTAGGTCGGGATCTGTTCCGGTTTTTGACGAGGAAGAGAACGCGGTTATAGGTTTCCATTGGATCGATCCTGGCGTTCCAAAAGAAAACAAGAGATGGGCCCCTTATATAACATATGATATTGAGGGGAATGAGGTCTCTAGGTGGGATATTTACGACCCGCCTATACAGACAGTTTATCCACTCGAAAACGTAATCTTGTTTTTCGTGGGTGGGACCAGTATCCGCGCCATTTTTAGCGGAGGTAGATCCGTTATTGTTGGTGGCGGTACCAGAATCGCCAGAAGTATAGTGATCGGTGTCGGATCAGGACTGATCACCCAATCGGCGGTTACGGCCCTGAAGGTGTCCTTCAGGGTTCTAACTACGCGGGAAATATTCAAGTTCACGGCCACTACTCTTCGGTATATGGGAGAGCCGGGTAGATACGTACCGACCCAAATCCTTTATTTGGCGTTCCGATATGGACGCAAAACCCCTGACCCTAAAGGTATCGCCGGCCTTTTCCGTTATGAGATTCCAATAAAAACGGTAACATCTGCTACGGGACAGGTGAGAACGAGGACGCTAGAGGTGGTCATACGGGATAGGGATATGGCAATAATGCATTTCTTGTATAAGTGAATTGACATGAGGGTCGAGTTAACTGAAGAACCGTTGCCGTGTGCCAAGAGTACATATGACCGGTATTATAGTTTTTATTACACGGCAAATCATGTTTGGCATAGCGAAAAAATCCATACACTTTTCAATTTACGAGATGATTTTAAAATCATAATTCAGGATTCTTTGGGGGAGGTCATTGACATAATATGCACTGACTTCGGTAAAATAACAAGCGTCGCTTTCAGAAATAAAATTGATATTTCCTATGAATTTAGCCGGAAGCCTGTTGTCGAAAATGTAGATCGAAGTAGATTGGCCTTGGTGGACGGTTATTGTGAAGGAAATTACAACGTAGATATCATAAAAACTACCGCGTTTCCTCGTCAGGACGGTAAGATTGACATCCTTTTGTCATTTTCGAAGCAGCAGGATGAAACTTGGTTTCCAATTTCAAAAAGTGCTTTCGTTTCCGTAGACGAAAATATGGAAGCTGTATCGTTCCTATTTGTCGGCGTAGAGTATATTGATGATTGATGAAATAATCGTGGGCAGTTCGGAGAAAACCTAATGTCCCCCCTCCATGCGTCTTGGCGATATCGGCTCCGGCCATGGCTGCCATTTCCCGCCAACACCGGGCATCGAGGCTTCGCCGGATGTGAACATCGACGGGATTGCGGCTTTGCGTCAAGGCGATGCCTACGGCCCGCATGGCTGCCCGAGCTGTCCGGCCCCGGCGCATCCACGCGTCTTGTCGGGCGTCTCCGGCTCGGTGTTCATCAACGGCAGGCCTGCCGGTCGGGTGGGTGATGCGGTCACACACCAGCCACGTCCACGGCGATGAGCCGGGCGTGGGCAAGGGCATCAAGTCCGGCACCGTCGGCGGCATCAGCGAGCCGATCACCCACGCCGCACAGGTCCGCGCCGAGGGCAGTCACGTCATCCGCCATCTCGACCGGTTCTACATGAACAACCGCAATACGGTCGGCGAGGCGATCTTCGTCAGGGATACGCGCACATTTGCGGCCCCAGAGGATGATGATCCGCTGCCGGGGTCGATCAGGCTGGTGGATGCGTCGGGGAACTGGGCGCAATATGCGCAAGCGCAAGTGCGTGCCGTACCTGCCCAGCAAGGTGGGGCTCAGCCCGCAACGAGACCCTCTATCCCCGCGCCTCGCCCGTCAACACCTTCCCCACGCCCCCCAGGGCAGGTCATCAGGCCGGACATCCCGCAATGGAAGCGGCCGCCGCCCGTATCTCCGACGGCAGGATACAGCTTCTGGCAACGCCTTGGGCGCTTCGGAAGGAAGGGGGCTATCTTCAGCGTCCTGACAATGGACATGAGGTCCTCGCCTACCATTCCGTTTCCAAGCCGGGATGCCGATGACTTCGAGAAGAAGCTGCACGATACGGCAACCGACCTTCTTGATCCGTGGGACGCGACGCACAACAATCGCGTCCGTGACTGGTATCATGAGGAACTGCAACATCATCGCGAGCGCAAGCAAGCCCCGGCGGAAGATCCTGCCGCCCGACCCCAGCCCGTCCCGTTTCCAGATAACGTCCGCGTGGACGAGGATGCGGAACGCCCGCGCTGCAAGGTTCAGCTGATCTGCTTCATGCCGGTCAGTCCCGATGTGGATCGCACCGAGTTCCGCCGGCAATTGAAGTTGCAGGAGCGGGCGCTGAACGCGATGACGCCGGGCGAGATGTTGGGCAACCGTGGCGCCTATCTCGCCAATCCCGAAGGCATGCGCAAGCTGTCCGAGCCGTTGCAGGCGGAAACGCGCGCTGAATATTATAACGCAAAGCTGCCAGAGTTCGTTCGCACCTATGGCGGGCACGCTAGAGCGGAGCTTGACGCCCATATGAAAACCGTTGCCGCCTTGCACAATCCGGACATGATCGCGGGTGGGCTCTATACCTCGGTTGCCGATCCGTCGATCCCGCTGCGAGACCGCATTGGCGGCCTCAACGAGAACAGCTCGATGGGATCGCAATGGCGGGGCGGCAGATCGCAGCGGCTGGCAAACCACGCCATGGAACAGCAAAGAAACGGCTGTCCCTCGGTGCAGGTTGTACTTGAGATATGTGTAGATCGCGGGCGCTGAAGGAGAAGAGTAATGGTCGAGTTCACCGATTTGGATGCTTACAACGATCTTGTGCAAAGCTTTGGCCCTCCCGCCCATCGACGATTCCCCGCGGAAGAACAGCTTGCTCACTGGCGGCCCCGTGTGCCCGAACTGCTGCTGCGCTATTGGGCGGAAGAGGGCTGGGGCTCGCTGAGCAAAGGGCAATATTGGGTATGCGATCCAGACTATCTTCGTCCAGTTCTGGAAGAGGTCTTCGCGGGCGACCCTGAATACAATGTCGATGATCTGATCCCGTTCGGATATAACGCCCTCGGTATGATCGATGCCGCCATGGGGGGGGGGAGATCGATGACTATTAATTTGCCCTTTGACACAGTCAGATGGCGTGGTCCGCAGGCCGAGTTCCCGCAGTCCGAATTCATGGGTGTCTACTATTCAGGGATATCCATTGGAGCCCATCGCCTCGACTACAATGATGAGGACGGAACCCCACTATTCCCCTGGGCGCTGGAAAATCTTGGCGAACTGGCTCCTGGCGAAATCTATGGCTTCGTTCCCGCCTATTCGGCCTCTGGTGATTACCCCGTCAGGAACCTGCAAAAGCTGCCGCTGATCGAGCATCTGGTCATGCTGGCTTCGCTGTCACCGCCGACGCTCTACGATTATGTCCAGCCCGAGGGTGAACAAGGAGGCTTCGGAACGCTGGTGCCACGCAGAAAAGTCGGACGGCAGCCATAGTGTTACCCACAACCTTCCCGCGACTCTCTCAACTTCTCTGCTCGATGAGCGATGTTACCCGTTTGCAGGCCAATAGCTATCCTAAAATGAATGCGTGACTACGGGTCTGCCCCGGTCGCGGCATGGATGCAGAAGGAAAACCGCTATGAACGATGAGATCGGCGTCGATTTCAGTGGCATGAATTTGCAGGATTACGGACCAACAGACCGCAGTCATCCGTTCGATGATATTCTTGATGTGCTGGGACCGATGGATTTTGTCGAACCGGTCAGCCAATCAGAAGCGGAGCGCTATCGCGGGAGACTACCGGACGGGCTGCTGGATTTTTGGGTCAAGAACGGGCGGGGTGCATTGCTGCAAGGCTATGCATGGCTCTGTGATCCCGAACTGCTCCGGCCAGTTCTGGAAGCTGTGTTCGAAGGAGATCCCGAATATTCGGCAGATGAGTTTGACTGTTATATTTATGCTTATGATGGAAGAATTCAGGCTTGGAGCGCAAAAAATCAAGCCTGTGAAATAGATTTGACAGCCTTCGATAACGCAACAGTAGACGTTCACGGACCTGAACCGCTACCTGATGTTCAGTTTGGCACAATGACGCCAGATTTTTTCGTTGCCCATTACTTGCGGAATCGCGGTTACAATCTCGCCCGTGATATGGACGAAGAGTATACGGACTATCACTTGTTCACCTCAGCCTCGAACCGGCTTGGCCGTCTTGAGCCTGGCGAGATCTTCGGTTTTTTCCCCTCACGCCAGATGGGCGGCGAAGGATATCCCGAAGATATGCGCAAGGTGAAAATCGTTGAGCATCTGCTTTTCCATGCTCAGCTTGATCGGGCCACCCTGATCGGCTGGGAGCCGATACCGGATGGCGGCGGCCTCAGGCGGCCTGTTCCGATCCGCAAGGTCGGTCAGCAAGGCGAATAATCCCGTCCGCAGCCTCGGCCAATGCGCGCGAGATCGCGCCCAACTGGCCGGGAGTGCCCTGTTTCAGCTTACGGATGATCGGTGTGCGGATCGCCGCGACCGCGATCCCGGTCGTTTGTCGTAGCGGCAGTCCGGACAGGGCTTTCACCATCAAGCAGAATTGGATGGGGGCATCGTTGAATACCGGCGGCCGACCGTTGCACCCGGCCTTCGGTGCGCGCCAGGCCATGTCCTTGTCCAGCCAGATCAGCAAAGACCCGCGCCGCCTGAGCGCATCGTTGTAGGACTTCCAGTTCGTCGTGCGGTAGTGGCTCGGGTCAGGCCGGGTCATGACAGACTATTAAACCCATGAATTCTACATGGAAATCCTGCTTGCCGGGGACGTCTGCAACAACGCCGCTGCAATCACACAAGCGTCGCCATACTCATTTCTTGAGTTGGGACCTATATTCTTGAATGCCGGCGGGCGGGATGCTTCAAACTCCCGACTTGGGGAGGGATCATGAGCGAACTTTACTGGCTGACAGACGCGCAGATTGAGCGGCTGCGGCCGTTCTTTCCGAAGTCCCGGGCAGGCCGAGGGCCGATGACCTGCGGGTGTTGAGCGGGATAATCTTCATCCAGCGCAATGGGTTGATGTGAAAGGACGCGCCTGCGGCCGATGGCCCGCCGAAGACGCTCTGCAACCGCTGGAAGCGGGTGGAGCCGGATGGGCGTGTTCGCCACGATCATGACCGAACAGGCTGCCGAAGCGCAGGAGACCGGGATCGTAATGATCGACGCGACCCACGCCCGGGCCCATCGAACCGCATCGAGTCTGGCGGTTCAAAAGGGGTCGCCGACGGCTGATCGGGCAGACCAAGGGGCGGTCTGAACCCGAAACTGCACGTCCTGGCGGATGCAAAGGGCCGTCCGATCCGGATGCTCCTGTCGGCAGGCCAGACCTCCGGCTACATTGGCACGCGGGCGCTGCTGTCCTCGATCCCTTCGGCCGGGGCGCTGCTTGCAGACCGGGGTCTTGATGCCGGCTGGTCCCGCAACGCGCTGATCGGGACGGGTATTTCGCCGTGCATCCCCCCCCCGCACCGGCCGGAAAACCTCGATCCCGCATGACACCGGACTCTACCGCCTGCGCCACCGGATCGAGAACATGTTCGCACGCCTCAAGGACTGGCCGAAACCCGATACGACCGATGCCCGATCCTGTCCCTCTCCGCCTGCACCCTGGCCGCAAACGTCATATAGTGGTTGTGAGCCCTGATTCTGGGCCGGCAGAAGACCCACGGCGGCCGGGTGGATGGGTCGTGCTGCAGGATAGCCGCAGGATAAAGGCGAGTAGCCGAAGCGCATGCCTGTGGATTCGTGTGTGTCACACAAATTGCCGAGGAGCGTTTTGGAAAAATGACGCAGGCGCGTAACGCCGGGATGATCTCAGAAGGTTGCGGCAATGAAAGCAGTCGGTATCGCGCCTATTTTCCGGGGCTTAGGGTGTCAAAGAAACCAGCTTTCATTCGTGTCGGAAACACTGCGTGAAGAACCGCCCATCACAGCCCTGCCGGCAAAGGGCACAGGGCTTGGGGGTCACCGGCATAGGCCCAAAGGGCCCGCCTGCAACGATGTGAGCGTCGGCAAGAGGGCACCGCAACCGTTTATTATGCCGCCTGGAAGGCGCTCCGATAGGCTCCGGTGGGGATTTCATGCGGAGTAAAGCTTTCGGCCGATGCCCTGTGCCACCTGTCGTGCCATTCGGCAAGGTCGGGATAGGTCTCGCCCGATACCAGAAAGCCTTCGGGCAGATAGGGGCTGGCGATGTTGCCGTCGGTGAACTCATTGTCCCTGAGGCGGAACATCAGGTGATATGGCATGAAGTCGCTGGGCCTATGCAGACCGGCTGCGCCCGCCAGCTCGCCGAGGGTGTGAAGCGTGTTCCGGTGGAACCGTGCAACCCGATCACTTTTGTCCCCGACGTCAATCGCCCGCTGCCTGCGGGGATCCTGAGTGGCAATCCCGACCGGGCATTTGTTCGTATGACAGGACTGTGCCTGAACGCAGCCGATCGAGAACATGAACCCGCGGGCCGAGTTGCACCAGTCCGCCCCCAGCGCCAGCGCCCGGGCTATATCGAAGGCCGAGATGACCTTTCCGGCCGCCCCGATCCTGACCCTGTCACGGATACCTGCCCCGCGCAGGGTGTTGTGAACAAAACTCAGACCTTCCAGCATCGGCATGCCGACCCGGTTGGTGAACTCCAGCGGGGCGGCTCCGGTGCCGCCCTCTTTCCCGTCAACGACGATGAAATCGGGAACGATGCCTGTTTCAAGCATCGCCTTGACCATGCACATGAACTCGCGCCGATGGCCGATACAGAGCTTGAATCCGACGGGTTTGCCTTCTGAAAGCTCGCGTAGCTGGCCGATGAACCTCATCATCCCCAGCGGGGTAGAAAATGCGCTGTGGGCCGCAGGTGAAATGCAATCGACACCCATCGGGATGCCACGAGCTTCGGCAATTTCGGGCGTGATCTTAGCGGCGGGAAGCACGCCCCCATGACCGGGCTTGGCCCCCTGGCTGAGCTTAAGCTCGATCATCTTTACCTGAGGATCGGCGGCCTGCTTTGCAAAACGTTCGGGCGAGAAGCTGCCATCCTCATTCCGGCAGCCGAAATAACCGGAGGCCACCTGATAAATGAGATCGCCCCCGCCTTCCCGATGGTAGCGGCTGATGCCCCCTTCGCCGGTGTCATGTGCGAAACCGCCCTTTTCCGCACCCCGGTTAAGCGCAAGCACGGCATTTGCCGACAGAGAGCCAAAGCTCATGGCGGAAATGTTGTAGATGCTGGCGTCATAGGGCTGACGACAGTCCGGCCCCCCGATCTTGACCCGGAAATTGGTGTCACTGATCGTCACCGGCACGGCTGAATGGGTGATCCAGGCATAGCCAGAGCCATAGACGTTTTGCGTGGTGCCGAAAGGCCGCTTGTCCTCAACGCCCTTGGATCGCTGATAGACGAGCGCACGGGCTTCACGGCTGAACGGCTCTTCGTCACGATCGCTTTCGATCAGGTATTGACGGATTTCAGGCCGGATCGATTCCATCAGGAAACGTACGTGACCGATCACCGGATAGTTGCGAAGGATGGAATGCCGACGCTGTTTTATGTCCCACAGCCCCAGCAGAGAAAGGCCCGTCGCGCTGATCGCCAATGGCGCCCACCAGCCGCTGTGAAGAACTGTCGCAGCTGATGCCATCACTGCCGTGATACATGTTCCAGCAAAAACGGTATAGCGGGCGGACGAAAACATGGGGAACCCCTTAACCAGGTTTGGAATGCCTGAACCATCATATTGCATAGGTCCGCTCAGACAAGGCGGGCTGGTCAGCGAGATGCCGCAGAGCCGGTGACGCAGCGTAAGCAATGAAAACCCACAGGCATTCTTGAGCCTGTTGAGACAGCGTTGGACACTATTGTGCAGGCAGGCCACCTGAAAGCTGCAGGGGCGGCTCCTGGTCAGGACCGTTCAATGTGACGCAAGGGCCTCTTTTGCAGCACTGTGCCCACGCACATGTCGCTTGACCGAAAGCTGCGGATCCCGGGGCCGCGATGACGTCCGTGCCACTGTCTGCCTGGGCAATGACAGTAAAGCCATCCTGCATCAGAACCTGAAACGGACGGCAGGCGGCGGTGCAGGTTATTGCCGGCCGCTACCTGGTTACAGATCAAATATCCGGCCTCGGCTCAGCAAAGCTTCGGGATCAATTGCACGTTTTATACGCCGGAACAGGTCCAGCGTGACCGGATCAACGCGTTGCAGGAACGCCTGTTTTTTCGATCTGCCGATCCCGTGTTCGGCGCTGATGCTGCCGCCGAACTGATCGACCGTCCCGAAGATGATTTCTTCGGCGCGGGCAAACAGTGCTTTCCGCTCTTCGACTGGCCAGTCGGCGGGTGGCACGATATTGAGGTGGATATTGCCGTCTCCGACATGGCCATAGGTGACCGGTTGCCCTTCGGGCAAAGACTGCGCCAGGGTTTCAAGCGCGGCCGAAAGAAAGGCCGGGATCTGTGCGATCGGCACCGAAACATCGGTGCGAAGGTAAGGCCCGCTGCGGCTTTGCGATTCAACCATCGCCTCGCGGCAGGCCCATAGCCGCTCTGCCTGGGCTTTGTTCATGGCGATCACCCCGTCCATCAGCAGGTCACCCGCATCCGCGAGGCAGCTTTCCAGAAGGGCACGCAGATCGACTCTGCCGCCACCTGCCAACTCCATAAGGATATAGACCGGGCAGGGGGTTTCCAGCGGGTCAGAAAGTTCGGGGCGATGGGTAAGGCCGCGTTCAAGACCTGGTCGTAACATGATCTCAAAGGCTGAAAGCAGGTCACTGCAACTGCGCCGCGCCATGGCGTAAAGCGCCATCGCGTCCTCGACCGTGTGCAGGCCGATAAGGGCGGTCTCGACCTGGCTTGGTCTGGGGAACAGTTTCAGCGCCACGGCGGTGACAATGCCAAGCGTGCCTTCGGCGCCGATGAACAGTTGCTTAAGATCGTAGCCGCGGTTGTCCTTGCGCAGGGTTCTCAGGCCGTTCCAGATCCTGCCGTCGGGCAGGACCACCTCAAGCCCCAGAACAAGATCGCGGGTCATGCCATAGCGCAGGACGTTGAACCCACCAGCGTTCGTTGCGACATTGCCACCAATCCGGCACGACCCCTGAGCGCCAAAGGTGATCGGCAGCAGGCAATCCTGTTCTTCGGCCGCAAGCTTGGCGGTTTCAAGGATGCAGCCGGCCTCGACCACCATCGCAAAGCCGACCGTATCAATCGAGCGGATGGCATTCATCCGGTCAAGCAGCACCACGACCTCTGGCCGGTCAGGGTCAGAGACTGCCGCGCCCACCAGACCCGTCAGGCCCCCTTGCGGTACGACACCGGCGCCGAGTTCAGCGCAGCGGATCATAAGCGCCGAAAGCTCTTGCGCCGAGCGGGGGCGAGCGACGGCAAGAGGGGTGCCGACATAGGCCCTGGTCCGGTCCCGCGTGTAAGACGCGATGATGTCCGGGTCGGTCACAAACAGATCGGCATCGAAACCCGCAAAAAGGGCGTCGGCAATCACGGTCCGGGGCGAGGCAGTCATCGGTTGTCCTTTGTGTCGGGCGGCCTGCGCGAGGCGCAGGGGGTCAGTAAATTCCGCTGGCACGCATTTCGGCCAGGTGGCGTTTCATGTCGGCGACGCGTGCGCGATGCGCCTCATCCCGGCCCAGGCTGACGGCGGTTGAGAGAATGTCGATGATGACCATGGCGGCCACGCGCGAAATCGTCGGGGTAAAGACGTCGGTGTTCTCCAGCGTTTCGACCACGATGCCGATGTCACAGTGGCGCAGCAGCGGGCTTTCCGAACCGGTGATGCCAATGGTCCGGGCGCCGCGTTCTTTTGCAAGGCGGGTCGCCTGGATCACCTCACGCGTGGTACCGGTGTTCGAGATCGCTACCACGACATCACGTGGCCCGACCATTGCGGCGGTCATGAACATCTGATGACCGTCGGTCGGGGCGCCGCAGGGTACGCCAAACAGCGGGAATTTCTGTTGCGCATCGCGTGCGACGATGCCGGATGCGCCAAAGCCAAAGAATTCGATACGGTCGCAGGAGGAAAGCGTCTCGACTGCGGCGGCCAGCCGCTGGGGATCAAGTTTGCTGCGCGCCCAGGCGAGGTTCGAGAGGTTGAAGTCAAAGATCTTGGTGACGATGGTGCCCAGATCGTCCTCGGCCGAGATTGCGCTATGCGAGGTCGAGCGTGAAAAGGCCAGTGAGCGGGCAAGCTTTACCCGAAGATCGCGAAAGCCTTCGCAGCCGATCGCAGCGCAGAAACGCAGAACGGTCGGCTCACTGACGCCCGATGCTTCGGCCAGTGCGGCAAGGGTCATTTCGGTGGCGGCAAGCGGGGCCTCAAGAATCGTCTCGGCGACGCGGCGGTCGGACTTGCGTAATCCGGGCAGGGCGCGCCGGATTACCTCAAGCAGGTTGTCGTCAAGGCTTTCGCTTGCCATCAGATCCATCAGTCAGTCCTTCTGCAGGTCCATTGCCATGCCGATTTCGGGACGCAGGATGATCGGATCGCGGCTTGCTGCCGCGGCCGCGTCGATGGTCGCCGGATCGAGCGTGTTGAAGGCAAACATACCAAAGTGATGCGGCACGAGGTAGCGCGCTGCAGCTGCGGTCGTGACTGTGATCGCCTCATCCAGCGTCAGGTTCCCCGGAATCCCGGCATCGCGCCGTTCGGCGTCTCGTCCGTTGACCGGCAGCAGCAGGATGTCTGTCCCGAAATCACGAAACCGCTCGGCCAGCCCGGGGTAGGGGATCGTGTCGCCGGAATGCGCGATGCGGGCTCCGCCCGAGGCAAAGGCATAGCCAAGAAACACATGCTGCCCCTTTTCGTCCCGCTCAAACATTTCATGGGCGGCCGGCAGCACCCGCAGCGTCAGGCCGGGCAGGGGCTCCGGTTCATCATCGGCGTTGACGGCGATCAGGGAGGCATTCTCGCCGATCCTTTCGCGCGCCGCCTCAACCCGGGCGGCCGGCACAACAAATGGCAGGTCGGGAAAACGGCGATGCAGGGGGCCCAGAGTGTCGGGGTCCATATGGTCGGTATGGGCATGGGTGATCAGCACGATGTCTGGCCGCGGCAGAGCCTCGGGCGTCACCGGTACCGGCATCATGCGACGATGATCGAAACGCTTGCCGGCATATTTCCGCGCCAGGCTGTCGGACAGGTAAGGGTCGATCAGCAGGCGATGCGCCCCGGTGTCGATCCAGAAACCGGCCTGCCCCAGCCAATGGATGGCAGGGCCGTCTGCGATAGCTCCGGGCCGGGGGTTAAGCCGCATGGCACAGCCCCGGATGAGCGGACGGAAAGCGTTTCATGCAGCGATCCTTCCGGTTACTTCGCCGGCAATCCGGGCGATGGCGTCGAATTCCGGACCCGAGGTGGGAATCGCCACATCGAAGACCTCTGCGATCACCTGTGTCCAGCCGTGGATGAAATAGGTCCAGCCGTCCTCAACCTGCAGCCTGCGCGCGGAGGCCTGAACACGTGCCTGATCCAGAAAGACCAGATCGCCGCGATAGTTCAGCTCCCACACCACGGCGCGTTCCGGGAACTGACAGGCATCTGTCAGTGGCGATCCCGGCGCGTCTTTGCCAAGCCCGGTCGCGTTCACGATCAGGCTGCCGGGTTTCATTCCTGCCAGCACCCTGTCATTTTCGGCGGCGGTCGGGGCCAGGACATATTCGACCGGAACGTCGCCGCCGATCTGCCGGTGGATGTCGCGAATATGGTCAAGGCGCGGCTGCGAGCGGTTGGAAACCACGATCCGCGAAGGTCTGTCTGCCCCGCGTCGGGCTTGCATCAGGTGCCATGTCATGGCGATGGTCGAGCCGCCCGCCCCCATTGAAAAGAACTCGGCCCCGGTGCTGGCGAAATGCCCGGGTTGCAGGAAACTGTCGATCGAAAGACCGGATGAGATCGGGTCCTTGGCGTGGCAGATCAGCCGTCCGTTCCGTTTTGACAGGCAGCTTGTCTCGGCCATCAGTGCGGCGTGCGGGTCGATTTCGTCGAACAGGTCGCGGCAGGCGGCAAAGAGATCGAGCTTGTGCGTGGTGACAAGTGCGCCGAGTGACAGAGGATCGGCCTTGATGAATTCAACGGCCTCGCGATAGCGCGCGGGTTCGGCATGTGGCTGAAAATCCATGCCGCGGATCTCGACATCGCCCAGGCCGAGATGATGCGCCCAGGCGGGAAAGACCCGCATGATCGAGCTTTTCGCGGTGGTTACGCCGATGAAATAAAAGGTCGGTTTGCGTGCGGCTTCGTAGGGCATTCGTGATTTCCTTCGACTTCAGACGGCATTACTGACAAGCGCGGCGGCGACTTCCGGGGGGCGGGGAACGTAGCTGGTATTGTCGGTAAGGGTCCAACCGTCATCCACTGCGACGACGCGGTGACGCATGCCGCCAGAGCGTTCGATGATGCCATAGTCCTGACCCGAATCGGCGGGGTAGCAGAACACCATCACCAGATCTTCGTCGCCGATATTGACCGAGCGGTGAATCCAGTAGGGGGGCACGTAGCAGATCGTCTGCGGCCCGATCTCGACAATGCGGGTTTCGCCATCGGGCGATTCCAGCTGCATCAGCCCGGTGCCTTTCTGGCCATAATAGATTTCGGGGCGGTCAGATTTCGCGTGAATGTGGCCACGGGTCAGAAAGAACTCATCGCCGATGCGGCCGGGGCTCATTCTGGTGACGCCAAAGATCACATCCCCTGCTTTTTCCGAGGGGCGAAACTCGGTGACGTCATAGACGACCCGGTCCCCCTCGGCCAGCAGGGCGGCAAAGGCCGTTTGATCTGCATAAAGACCCGCCAGATCGCTGAGGCGCTTTTCGTAATGTCCGGTTCCGTTCGACATCGTGCCGGCCTCGGGGGATACGCGGCAGCTTGCTGGGGTAGGGATGGACATGCAGGGCCTCTCTGTTTGGTTGTTTTGCTACGTAAAAGATAGCTAGATTGAAATCAATACTCAATTATTATGCCCTATTTGCCAAGGTTACACTAAATTGCGGCGAATATTATTGTTGACTCGGAAAATATTAAGTTGCAAAACTACGAAAGATGAGCAGCGGGCGCATGTCCCGGGACTCACCACCGTCTGGGAGGAACTGCCAATGAAAACCACTGCAAGGCTTGCGCTTGTCGCTGTTGCTTCGATTACGGCCATGAGTGCGGCTGAGGCGTCCGCATGCACCATCGGCCTGTCGATGAAGACGCTGGATGCCCCCTATTTTGCCGCGCAAGAGGTGGCCGCCAAAGCTCGTGCCGCCGAGATCGGCTGCGAGATCATGACAGCCGACGCGGGCAATGATCTGAACAAGCAGGTCGCTGATATCGAGGATATGGTGGCGCGCGGGGTCGAGGCGCTGCTGGTCAATCCGCGCGACAGTCAGGGACTGGTCCCTGCCGTGAACGCGGCCTCGGCTCAGGGGGTCAAGGTTTTCGTCATCGACTCGACGCTGGATTCCAGCGCGGATTTCGTGACGCTGGTGCAGTCGTCCAACAGTCGCAACGGCCTTTTGGTCGGGCGCTGGATCGCCGATCAGACCAAGGGAAAGCCGCTGAAGATCGCGCTGATCTCGGGCGATCAGGGCAACGAAGTCGGGCAAGAGCGCCGGCTGGGCGTGCTTGCGGGGCTGCTTGAGGGTCAGTTGCAGACCAGCGGTACCGCAGGGTTTGAGATCGTCGGCCAGGGCTGGGGTCTGTGGAACAATGAAGGCGGCCTCGACGCGATGGAGGACATCCTGGTCGCCCATCCGGACGTCAATGTTGTGCTGGGCGAGAATGACTCGATGGTCCTTGGCGCGCGCAATGCGCTCAAGGCGGCAGGCAAGACGGACGTGCTGCTGGTTGCGGCCGCTGACGGTCAGAAAGAGGCGTTGGAGCTGATCAGATCCGGCGAATACGGGGCCACCGGCCTTAACGATCCGGCAATCGTCGCGACTACGGCGGTCGATCTGGCCAAACAGGCAGTCGATGGCGAGCTGCCTGAAGGTATGGGCAAGATCACCTATACCGAGCCCGCAGTGATCACCAAAGACAACGTCGGCAAGTACTATCGCCCCGACGCGGTGTTCTGATCGACGGCGGCGGGGACGGCTATGGTCTCTGCCGCCTTTTATCCTCCGATCCCTTGCAGAGAAGCTTCCATGACAGAAGTGGTGCAGCTTTCCGGTATCCGGAAATCCTTTGGCGGCATCCATGCTCTTAAAGGCGTGGACTTCGTCCTTCGCTCTGGCGAGGTGCACGCCCTGCTGGGTGAAAACGGCGCGGGCAAGTCCACCCTGATGCGCGTTCTGGGCGGAGAGCATTTGCCGAGTGAGGGAGAGATCCGTATCGACGGCCTGTCGGCCGTCTTTCACCGGCCCGCAGATGCCATGCAGCGCGGAATCGTCGTCATCCATCAAGAGATGGCGCTGGTTCCAGACCTTAGCGTTGCCGAAAACATCTTTCTTGCTGAACTGCCCCGGCTGATTTCCTGGCGCGAGGTGAAGCGGCGCGCGCGTGACATCATTCAGCGGCTTGGCTTTGACATTCAGCCGCAGGCCATGGTCCGGGATCTGTCTGTTGCTCAACAACAAGTGGTTGAAATTGCCAAGGCACTTTCAAGAAATGCGCGCGTCATCGTCTTTGACGAGCCGACTGCGGTGCTGTCGGTGCAGGATGCCGAGCGGCTGCTTACGATCATCCGCGACCTGCGGGATCAGGGTGTCGGGGTGGTCTATATTTCGCACCGCCTTGATGAGGTGTTCCGCATTGCTGACCGTATGACGGTCATGAAAGACGGGACGACCGTCGGCATGGTCGAGAAAAGCGCGGTGACTATTGATGATGTCATCCGCATGATGGTCGGACGTCGGCTGGATGCGCTTTTTGGCGAGGATGTCCCGCGTGAAATAGGGCGTGAGTTGCTGCGTACCGAAGGTCTTGGGCGTGGCAACGTGGTGCGGGACGTTTCGCTGACGGTGCGGGCCGGAGAGATCGTCGGTCTGGGCGGCCTTGTCGGTGCCGGACGGACAGAGCTTGTGCGGCTGATCTTTGGCGCTGACCGTCATGACGCCGGCCGTATCTTTGTTGCAGGGCAACAGATGCGCATCCGCCGTCCCGGGGACGCGGTGCGGGCCGGGATCGGTCTTGTGCCGGAAAGTCGCAAGGATCAGGGCGTCGTTCTGGACATGCCGATCCGCGTGAACGCGACCATGGCGCGCCTTGACCCGCTGACGAACCTTGTCGGTGTCGTCCGCCGCCGCGCCGAACGGCAGGCCGTTGACGCCCTGTCGGATCAGCTGCGGATCAAGGCTTCCAGTCAGGATGCTCCGGTCTCAAGCCTTTCGGGTGGCAACCAGCAAAAGGTCGTGCTTGCGAAATGGTTTCATGCAGAAGGGCGCGTACTGATCTTTGACGAACCCACCCGCGGCGTCGACGTTGGTGCCAAGACCGAGATCTACTCGCTTATTCGCAGGTTCGCGGCAGAGGGTAAGGCGGTGCTTGTGGTGTCGTCCGAACATCACGAACTGTTCGGCCTGTGCGACCGTATTCTTGTGATGCGTGAGGGCAGGCTTGCCGGTCAGCTTATGCCCCCCGACTACTCCGAAGAAAAACTGCTGAAGCTGGCGATGACCAGTAACGCGAACGCTGCATGAGGATAATTCCATGTCCACGGTGACCAAACCCGATACTCGCCGTCTTGATTTCGGTGATCTCATGCATCGCTATGGAACCTTCGTGATCCTGATCGTGCTGCTTGCGGTTGCCAGTATGCTTTCGGATGTGTTCCTGACCCAGCGCAACCTGATGAACGTCCTGCGGCAGGTGGCGGCGACCGGGCTGATGGCCGTCGGAATGCTGTTTGTCATCCTGACCCGGGGCATCGACCTGTCTGTCGGTTCGGTTTCGGCGCTGGGCAGCGTGGTTTCCGCCGTCCTTGTCCAGCAGATGGCACCGGGGCTTGCGATCGGGGCAACGCTTGTCGTCGGCGCGGCCTGCGGGCTGGTTTCCGGCCTGCTGGTGGCCTTTCTGCGCCTGCCGGCGTTTGTGACAACGCTTGCCGTGATGACCATTGCGCGCGGGGCCGCGTTCATCGCCTCATCCGGGCAACCCATCAGGATGGGAGAGGCGGGGCAAACCATCACCGCCTTTGGCACGGGTTTTGTCGCGGGAGTTCCCTATCCCGTGTTGCTGATGCTGGCGGTTTTCGTCGTTGCTGGGCTGGTGCTGACCTATACCCGGTTCGGCCGGCTGGTTAAGGCCATCGGCTCAAACCGTGATGCGGTTCGCTTGTCCGGGATCTCGGTCTCGCGCTATGAGGTCGCGGTCTATGTCATCTCGGGCATTCTGGCTGCTGCTGCGGGGATCATCTCGTCCAGCCGCACCGGGATCGGCTCGGCCAATATCGGGGTCGGCGCTGAACTTGACGCCATTGCGGCGGTGGTGATCGGCGGCGCAAGCCTGATGGGCGGGCGTGGCAGTGCTCTGAACACCTTTGTTGGCGTGTTCATCCTTGGCATCATCGCGAACCTGATGAACCTTGCCAATGTGCCTGGCTATCACCAGCAGGTCTTTATGGGCGTCATCATCATCGGGGCGATGCTGCTGCAATACGGCTCTTCCTTCTTTCGCCGCTGATTTCGGAGAATACATCCATGTATCTTGAACGTTTCCGACTGGACGGCCGTGTTGCCGTTGTCACCGGCGCAGCCCGAGGCATCGGATTGGCAATCAGCGAGGCGCTGGCCGAGGCCGGGGCAACCGTGATCCTGACCGATATGGATGGCAAGGCAGCCGAGGTCGCAGCGGCAAAGATCACCGGAACCGGCGCCCGGGCCCAGGCTGCCGCACTGGACGTGACCGATGTCGCGGCGGTCGAGGCCCTGGCGGCGGATGTGGTCGCACGACACGGCAGGGTCGATATCCTGGTGAACAACGCAGGTATCGCCATTTCGAACAAGCCGGCCGAGGACATGACGGATGAGGTCTGGGCCAAGGTCATCGACGTGAACCTGAACGGGGTTTTCTGGTGTTGCCGTGCCTTTGGCCGCGCAATGCTGGAACAGGGGACGGGCAGCATCGTCAACGTTGGCTCGATGTCGGGCTTTATCGTCAATCGCCCGCAAGAGCAGGCGAACTACAATGCCTCGAAAGCTGGTGTCCACCATCTGACCCGTTCGCTTGCTGCCGAATGGGGCGGGCGGGGGGTGCGGGTCAACGCGGTCGCGCCCACCTATATCGAGACCGAGATGAACGCCTATGTCTATGATGACCCCGAGATGCATCGGCATTGGATCGGCGGCACCCCCATGGGCCGGATGGGCCGTCCCGACGAGGTTGCCTCGGTCGTGCTGTTTCTTGCGGGTGATGCGGCAAGTCTGATGACCGGTTCCATCGTTTTGGCGGATGGCGGTTATGTCTGCTGGTAAGATCATGCCTGCCGGTATGCGCTTTCCCGGTCGTTACCTTCAGGGACCGGGTGCGCTTTCACGTCTGGGTGCGGAAATTCAGGGCCTGGCGCCGGGGTCATCTGCGCTGGTTCTTGTGGATGGGGGCGTGCATGGGCTGATCGCGGGCGAACTTGCCTCTGCATTGGACAAGACCGACGCGCTGGTCCTGCGCCATGGCGGCGAATGCAGCGAAACCGCCATTGCTGCGGCAGCCGGGGCTGCGCGCGACAAGGGTGCTGGCGTGCTGGTTGGCATCGGCGGGGGCAAGGCGCTGGATACTGCCAAGGCTGCGGCGCATGAGGCTGGCTTGCCGGTCATCGTCGTGCCGACCATCGCGGCGTCAGATGCACCGTGCAGCGCCCTTGCGGTCGTCTATCATGATGATGGAACGGTGGCTTATGACCGCTTTCTGCCCCGTAACCCTGATCTGGTGCTGGTCGACACGGGGCTGATCGCCCGTGCGCCTGCAAGATTTCTGGCGGCGGGCATCGGTGACGCACTTGCGACCTTTTATGAAGCCGAGGCTTGCAGGCGCAGCGGGGCGGCGAATTGCCTTGGCATGCCCGGCCTGCCGCTGGCCTATGAAATCGCCCGCTTTTGCCGCGACACGATTTTTGAACATGGTGCTGCAGCTTTGGCCGAATGTGATGCCGATACCGCAGGCCCGGCGATCGAGCGGGTGGTTGAGGCGAATATCCTGTTGTCCGGGATCGGGTTTGAATCCGGCGGTGTCGCTGCTGCCCATGCCATTCATCATGGGCTGACAGAAATTGATGCGGTCCATGGCCATCTGCATGGCGAAAAGGTTGCCATTGGGGTTCTGGCGGGCCTGTTGATTCAGGGGGATGAGGCTGAATTCGCCCGCGTGCGCGATTTTTGCGCCAAGGTCCGCCTGCCAGTACGACTGGGCGATATCGGGCTTGTCGCGCCAAGCGATGATGATCTTTTCCGTATTGCCGAACGGGCTTGCCGCCCCGGAGAAATCATTCACAACGAGCCGATGCCCGTCACTTCGCCGATGGTCGTTGCTGCTCTGGCACGGCTGAGATGACGTCCAAGGCGTTCATACCTGAGGGAACCTGCCATGCGTGACCTGTATCTTGCCATTGACGTCGGCACCGGCAGCCTGCGGGCGGCGCTGGTCGAGCGTCGCGGTACGATCCTTGCCATGAGCAGCCGCGAGCATGAACAGATTGTGCCGCAGTTCGGCTGGTCCGAGCAGCGCCCGGCGGATTGGTGGGCAGGCACGGTCGAGGCGATCCGTGACGTGCTGACCCGGGTCGAGAACGCGCCGGCCCGTGTCTCGGCGATCTGTGCCTGCGGACAGATGCACGGGACGGTTCTGATCGACGCGGACGGTCAGCTTACGCGTGAGACGGTGCCGCTGTGGAACGACAAGCGCACGCTGGCTGACGTCGGGGATTTTGCTGCCCGCCACGCCCCGGGGGAATACCTTGCGCGGACGGCCAACCCGCCAAGCCCGGCCTGGCCTGCTTTCAAACTGCGCTGGCTTGCGGCCCATGACCCGGCGGCCATGGCGGCCACCCGGACCGTTCTGATGCCCAAGGACTGGATCAACTTCAAGCTGACCGGCGTTCGCGCACAGGACCGCACCGAAGGGTCGATGAGCTTTCTGATGGACGCTGCGACCCGCGACTGGTCCGGCGAACTGCTGGCTCTGGCCGGGATTTCGCGCGATCTGCTGCCGCCGCTTCGTGATCCGGTCGAGGTGCTGGGCGGGTTGACGCCGCAGGCCGCCGCGCGGCTGGGCCTTGCCGAAGGGCTGCCAGTTCTGGTCGGAGGCGGTGATTATCCCGTTGCCCTGCTTGGGTCGGGCGTCATGGCGCCCGGCATGGCTTCGGATGTCACGGGGACCTCGACGATTGTGACGCTGTTGCACGACGCCCCGGTCATCGACCCCGAGGTCTCGAATGTCGCGACGGTCGAGGGAAATTGGGGCAGCCTGACCCTGCTTGATGCGGGTGGTGATGCGATGAGATGGGCACGGCGCGCTTTTCACGAAAATCGCCGTAGCTATGCCGAGATTGCCGATGCTGCACGGCACGCTTTGCCGGGTTCTGACAAGCTGTTCTTTTTGCCCTATCTGTCGGGGGAACGCTTTGGCGAATACCGCAATTCGCGCGCGCAATTCTTTGGATTGACCGCCGCGCATGGACTGCCCGAATTGCATCGGGCCGTGCTGGAGGGCGTGGCCTTTTCCGTGCGCCTCAGGCTTGGGGCGCTTCAGGCGCAGGGCCGGCGCCCTGAGCGGTTCGTTGCGGCCAGCGGCGGTGCAAAATCCGACCTTTGGCTGCGGATCAAGGCCAGCATGTATCGCGTCCCCTATCTGGTCCCGCGCGAGCTGGAATGCGGCGTCATCGGGGCTGCTGCGATGATGGCGGTCGCTGTCGGCGATGCGCCGGATCTGGCCGAGGCAGTCCGGCGTATGGTGGTCTTTGATCGTGAAATCCTGCCCGAACCGGAATGGGCGGATTGCTATGACAGGATGATGCCGATCTATGAAAAGCTATACGCCGCTGCGCAGCCGTTTTACGCTGAACTGGATGCGCTGATATGAGGGCGGTTCTGTGGGATCTCGACGGGACGCTGGTCGATAGTGAGCCTGCTCACGAACTGGCCTTTTATGCGGCGATTGCCGAGCTGGGCCTGTCGGTACCGGCAGAGTTTCACGACCGGCTTTTGGGTGCGAGCGAGGACCGCGTGCATGAAGCTTTGGTGGCTCAAACCGCCATCACGCTGGATCGTGCAGGCTGGCGCGCGGTGAAATGGCGGCATTACCGCGAGACGGCGGACCGGATCACGAGGCTGTCGCAGGCGGATCTGTTGGCACCGCTGGCCAATGCCGGTCGGGACATGGCCCTTGTCTCGAATTCGACGCGTGCCGAGGTTGAACATAATCTGTCGGTCGCCGGCCTTGCCCGCTATTTTCCGGTGACGGTCAGCCGTGACGATGTTCGCCGCGGCAAACCCGATCCCGAAGGCTATCTGCTGGCCGCAGAGCGCCTTGGGGTTCCGCCAGCCGACTGCGTCGTCGTTGAGGACAGTCCCACGGGTGCTGCCGCCGGTCTGGCAGCCGGAATGACGACGATTTTTTGTCCGCAGATTCCCACGTTAAAGCCGCCTGCGGGGGCGTTGATCGCCAGCCCTGGCAAACTTGCGGGCCTGTTCGGACGGCTGGGTCTGCTGCCGCAGGAATGACGAACCGATCCCGGCCTTTAAGGCCGCGCCTCGGTGTAGATGGTGAAAACTCAGAGGAGGAGTGACGTTATGGGTTATCAGGAGGTCTTCGGCACTACCTTTGCCGGCAAGACCGTTTTGCTGTCCGGCGGCACTGGTGGTATCGGCCTTGCCCTGGCCAAGGGGTTTGCCGATTGCGGTGCAACGGTGATTGCGACCGGGGGCTCGGAAAAGCGGCTAGCCGGGGCGCAAGCCCAGGCAAGGCCGAACCTGTCCTTTGAGCGGCTGGATGTCCGGGACCATGACGCGGTTCGGGCGCGGTTTGAAAAGCTGGGCGAGCTGGATGTTCTGGTCAACTGTCAGGGTGTCGCGCGTCCCGGCGATGAATGGGACGAGGAAACTTTTCTCGCAGTCATGGACATCAACCTGAACAGCGCGATGCGGCTTGCGCGGGCGGCCTATCCCGGCCTGAAGGCCCGGCGCGGCAATATCATCAATGTTGCGTCAATGTTGTCCTATCTCGCGGATCCGACGGTCCCGTCCTATACCGCCTCCAAGACGGGGATCGTCGGGTTGACCCGTGCGCTTGCCCATCAATGGGGTGCCGACGGCATCCGCGTCAACGCCATTGCGCCCGGGTACCACAAGACCGAGATGACCAAGCCGCTGTGGTCCGAATCCGAGGCCGCAGACCGCATCGCGCAGCGCGCGGCGGCCAAGCGGTGGGGCACTGTCGAGGATCTGGTTGGCCCCACGCTGTTTCTGGCCTCTGACGCGGCTGGTTTTGTTACCGGGGCGGTTCTGCCCGTCGACGGTGGTTACCACACCGGCTGATTTGTCCCGCCTCTGAAGCAAACCGGTACGGGCAAGGGTGCGGTTGCGCATTTTGCCCGCTGCCTTCGCACGCCTGTCCAACAGTGGAGATGAATAATGAAACCCATCCTTTCAACCGTGGCTTTTCTTGGCCTTTGCGCCGCTTTTGCTGCCTCCGCAGGTGCCGCCGAGATCAGTGCCTGCCTGATCACCAAGACCGACAGCAACCCCTTTTTCGCAAAGATGCGTGAAGGGGCGGTCGCACGCGCCAAAGAAGTCGGGATCGAGCTGAAAACCTTTGCCGGCAAATATGACGGCGATCATGAGGCGCAGGTCGCGGCAATCGAAACCTGCATGTTCGAAGGTGTAAAGGGAATCCTGATGTCGCCCAACGACAGTGCGGCCATCGTCCCTCTGGTCGAACAGGCAAGGAATGCGGGGATCCTTTTCATCACGCTGGATTCACCGCTTGATCCTGTTGATGCGGCGGATGCGACCTTTGGGACCGATAACTTCAAGGCGGGCGAACTGATCGGCAAATGGGCGGCAGCCCAACTGGGCGACAAGGCTGCCGAGGCACGGATCGGTTTTCTGGATCTGAACGCAAGTCAGGTCGCAGTGGATTACCAGCGCGATCAGGGGTTCATGTCCGGCTTTGGTATCGACGTCAAGGATCCCAGGGTGATCGGGGATGAGGATGACAGTCGTATCATCGGCCATGCCTATACCGACGGTGCCGAAGAGGGTGGCCGCAAGGCGATGGAAACCATCCTGCAAATCAATCCGGACGTGAACGTTGTCCATACGATCAACGAACCGGCTGCGGCGGGCGCCTATGAGGCTTTGGTTGCGGCTGGTCGTGAAAAAGATGTGCTGCTGGTTTCGGTGGACGGGGGCTGTCCGGGCGTCAAGAACATTGCCGAAGGCATTATCGGCGCGACAGCGCAGCAATATCCGATGCGCATGGCGCAAATGGGTATCGATGCGATCAAGGAATATGCCGAAACCGGGAAAAAGCCTGAACTGGAGCCCGGGAAAGACTTTTTTGACACCGGTACGACCCTGATTACCGACAAGCCGGTCGAGGGGCTGGAGTCGATCGACTCTGCCGAAGGCGCCAAGCTCTGCTGGGGCTAAGCTCATCGGGCAAAGAGGCCGCTGCTGCCTCTTTGCCTTTCAGAAGCACCTGGGAGACTATTCATGACATCTACAGAAAAGTCGGTCTCGGCCGACAGCTTCCGGCACGGGGGCGGGCGCTCGATGCTGGATCGCGTTCAGCATGCGCTGCATACCAACCCTTCGCTGGTGCCGCTGCTGGTCCTTGTCGTTTCGGTCCTGGTCTTTGGCATCCTGATCGGGCCGAGGTTCTTTTCCCCGCTCGCGCTGACGCTGATCCTGCAACAGGTCGCCATTGTCGGGATCGTCGGCGCGGCGCAAAGCCTTGTCATCATCACCGCGGGAATCGACCTGAGTGTTGGGGCGATCATGGTGCTAAGCTCGGTTATCATGGGGCAGTTCACGTTCCGCTATGGCCTGCCGCCTGGTCTGTCGATCCTGTGCGGGCTTTCGGCGGGTGCGCTGTTTGGTGCGATCAACGGGCTGCTCGTGTCGATCATGCGGCTGCCGCCGTTTATCGTGACACTGGGCATGTGGCAGATCCTGATGGCGGCGAATTTCCTGTATTCCCGCAATGAAACGATCCGGGCGCAGGATATCGCGGCAGAAGCACCGCTGCTGCATCTCTTTGCCGCGAAACAGAACATCGCCGGGACCGATTTCACCCTTGGCACCATCTTCATGCTGGCGCTGGTGCTGTTTCTGGCCTTTGTGCTGCGCCATACGGCCTGGGGACGGCATGTCTATGCCGTGGGCGACGATCCGGGCGCGGCCGAGCTTTCCGGGGTGAATGTGCGGGGCACGCTGATCTCGGTCTATGCAGTGGCGGGGCTGATCTGCGCTCTTGCCGGGTGGGTGATGATCGGGCGGATCGGGTCTGTCTCACCCAATGTTGGTCAGCTGACGAACATCGAAAGCATTACCGCTGTCGTCATCGGGGGGATTTCGCTTTTCGGGGGGCGTGGCTCGATCATGGGCACCCTGTTCGGCGGCCTGATCGTCGGGGTCTTTACCCTTGGCCTGCGCCTGCTCGGGGCTGACGCGCAATGGACCTATCTGATGATTGGCGTGCTGATCATCGTGGCGGTCGGGGTCGATCAGTGGATCAGAAAGGTAACATCATGACCCAACCAATTCTGCAGGCCCGTGGGCTGGTCAAGTGTTACGGCCATGTCGTCGCGATGGATGGTGCTGATTTCGACCTGTATCCTGGCGAGATTCTTGCCGTGATCGGCGATAACGGTGCCGGAAAATCCTCGCTCATCAAGGCCTTGTCTGGCGCGGTTCGGCCCGACGCGGGCGAAATCCGGTTTCAGGGCCAACCGGTTCAGTTCAACTCGACCAAAGAGGCGCAGCGGGCGGGGATCGAAACGGTTTATCAAACGCTTGCCATGTCTCCGGCCCTGTCGATCACCGACAATATGTTCATGGGGCGCGAGTTGCGCAGACCGGGTTTCGCCGGATCGGTATTGCGGATGCTCGACTGGGGGCGGATGCGCGCATTCGCTCGTGAAAAGCTGAATGAGCTGGGCTTGATGACCATCCAGAACATCAATCAGCCGGTCGAGACCCTGTCCGGCGGTCAGCGACAGGGCATCGCCGTGGCAAGGGCTGCGGCCTTCGGGTCCCGGGTCATCATCCTTGACGAACCGACCGCTGCGCTGGGGGTCAAGGAGTCACAGCGCGTTCTGGACCTGATTGCCGAGCTGAAGGCCAGGGGGCTGTCGATTGTCCTGATCTCGCACAATATGCCGCATGTGTTCGAGATCGCGGACCGCATCCACATACACCGGCTGGGAAAGCGGCTTTGCACCGTCAGGCCAAAGAATTGCAGTATGCCCGATGTGGTCGGGCTGATGACGGGGGCGCTTGGCCCGGAAAGCAACCCGGCAGAGGTGGTCGGATGACAAGCCCGGCTTAGCCCCGAAAGGGGGCAGGGTCTGCTTGCCGGTTTGCTGATGCTGGCGGCGGGGGCGGCGACCACATCGCGATCAGGGAGAAGCCATTGCAGAAACGCCCCGGTTCAGTGCTGTCTTCCTTGCCCCTCGTCGGACACCGAAGGACCCAGGCACGGTGCGGCGGTTGGCAAGACCGGTCCGAAACAGGATGCAGGCGGACACTGGGGCCGTTATCGCGACTTAAGCCACTGGCCGCGAAAGTACGTGCCGTGCATGCATCAGGGGCTGATCAATCAGTGCAACAGGGTTTGGCCCAAAGGATACCCCGGGGACCGGAGCGGTTCGGATACAGAGAGCCGCATTGTCGCGCAGTATGATGGCGAACTGATCGCGCCAGTTTCTGATCTGGTCTTGTCGGTGATCCGGTTCTGTCCGCTCATACCCGCGATGCCCCAGCCGCAGGTTCGGGCAGCCGAATCGATGGATGACGCTGCTGTCGCCGTGCGGCTGGGCTGAGGTAGAGGCTAAATGGTGCCCACCCCGGCAGCTTTACCTTGCTGCCGGCGCCTTCAGCATTTCGCCAAGCCGGCGGATGCCTTCGTCGATTTGCTGGTCGCTGGCGCAAGAGAAGCTTAGTCGCAGCGTGTTGCGCCCCGACCCATCGGCAAAGAACGCGCCCCCCGGCACGAAGGCCACCCGGGCGTCACGGACGGCACGGGCAAGCAGCTCTGCCGCGTCAATCGACGGGTCCAGCGTTACCCAGATGAACATCCCGCCTTCGGGCCGGGTAAAGTGAACATTTGCGGGCATTTCGCGCGCAAGCGCCGCGATCATCCGGTCACGGCGGGCGGAATAGACCGTGCGGAGGCGGTTGACATGTTCGTCAAACAGCGCACGGGCCACGTCATTCGTCGCGATCTGGTTCAGTGTGGGCGAATGCAGGTCGGCAGCCTGTTTCATCAGCACCAGCCGCCCGATCACGTCCTTGGCTGCGCAAACCCAGCCGACGCGCAGGCCGGGCGACAGGGTTTTTGAGAAGGTGCCGCAATAGATGGTGCGGGTCTTTTCGATCCCGCCATTGCGGGCGACATCGAGAGCAAGGATCGGAGGAATTGAATCGCCGTCAAACCGCAGGGACTGATAGGCCGCGTCCTCGATGATCGCGATGCCAAGAGCCTCGGCCTGATCAAGAAGCGCCTCACGCCCGGCCAGGGACAGGGTTTCCCCGGTGGGGTTGGCGAAATCAGGCGAAAGATAGGCGAATTTGATTGCGCCGCCTGCGGCCCCGGCCTGCGCCTTCAGCAGTTCGGGGGACTCGTTGCTGAACGGATCAAGGCGGGCATAGCGCGGCTCATAGGCATTGAACGCACCAAGCGCACCCAGATAGCTGGGCCATGTGACCAGCGCCGTATCATCCGGCGACAGCATAAGCTTTCCTAGGTAATCAAGTGCCTGCTGCGAACCCGAGGTGATAAGGATATTGTCCGCATCGCAAGAGACGCCCAGATCGGCCATGCGCCCGGCGATCCATTCGCGCAAGGGGCGATACCCTTCGGACACCGAATATTGCAATGCGACCTTGGCCTGTCCGGGCTGCATGGCGGTGGCAAAGGCCTTGGAAAACGCCTCGGCGGGGAAAAGCTCGGGGTCGGGAATGCCGCCGGCAAAGGAAATGATGTCGGGCTGGTCCAGCAGCTTGAGCAATTCGCGGATTTCGGACGCCTTCATCCGGGCGTTCCGCGTCGCAAACACATCAGACCATTGCATTGATTCCACACTCCCGGCCACAAAATCTCCCGATAACTGCGCCTCTGCGCAGGTGAATGCAATGGGGGGGTGTCGGGAAGGTTATGTCACGTTTCCGAGCTTGATTTCATAGGCTGTGCGGACGACCGTTATCACGTGGTGCAGAACAGACGAGGGGTTGTCTGTGCGCCAGACCAGCTCCCAATCCTGCGTCAGAGTCAGGTCTTCAAGCCGCGTCAGCGAGACATTGGGCGGGACATGCACATCCATCGGCATGATGGCGCAACCCATACCCGCCGCCACAAGCGACAGCATCATTGAGCCATTGGCGGCCAGTGTAGCGGGTTGTGGCACAAAGCCTGCCTCGTGAAAGGCATGGATAACCCAATCGTGCCATAATGGCGCAACATGGCGCGGCAGCCAGACGAAATCGCGACCTATGAGGTCCTTTAGTCGTTTCGGCTGGCCTTCGGGCCAGCGCCAGTCGCTGGGATAGCCGATGCCAAGCCCTGCGGAATAAATGGGTATGCCGGCCAGTTCGGGGTCGTTTGGCGGACGAAACAGCGTCAGGCCGGCATCCAGGCGACCTTTTCGCAGCAAAGGCAACTGCGCTTCGGACAGCAGGTGGCTGAAGGTCATCGATACATCGGGCAGTGCGTCACGCAGCGAACGCAACAGCTCGCTGATTTGGGCCGGGATGATCTGCATGACGGGCAGGGCCAGCGACAGGGTCCCAAGCTCGCCCCGTCCGGCGCGGATCGCATTCTGGCGTGCCTGTTCAAAATCGCTGAGCAGGCGCACAGCGTCGCGCTGAAGTTGCAGCCCGGCATCCGTCAGCGTCACTCCCCGGGCCGTGCGGGTGAACAGCTGAGTGCCAAGATCCGTCTCCAGCTCCTGGATCTGCCGGGTCAGGGCGGGTTGAGCGACGCGGATCGACTGCGCGGCGGCGGTGATGCTGCCGCATTCCACGACTGACAGGAAATATCGCAACTGTCTTAGCTTCATTGCCATATCCGTTCAGCATGGATGCGATCTTTATAAGGTATTTCTGGGTATGAAACCAGATGGTTAGCATTACGCCTGGTCACCTCTGACGGGCGTCTTTGCTGTGGTCCGGCTTTGTAAGAGGTCTGCCAGAATTCTGTTCCTGCTGCGGTAGGCAATCGCGCTGATCGCGCAGGAGGAGAAGCGGATGAATATTCTTGCAGGGGCTCGGGCTCAGCATGACTACATGATTGCTATCCGGCGACGTCTGCACGCCAACCCCGAACTATCCTTGCAAGAGGAAAAGACCTCGCAGCTGATCGCCACAGAGCTGGAGGGGATCGGCATCCCCTATGTCCGGGTCGGGGATTACGGGCTGGTTGCGACGATCAGCGGCGCGCGGGCCGAGCCGATGGTCGCCCTGCGTGCTGATATGGACGCGCTGCCGATCCATGAGGCGAATAGCCATCTGGATTATATCTCGACCGTGCCTGGCGTCATGCACGCCTGTGGCCATGATGGACATGTCGCCATGCTGCTGGCTGCGGCGCGCATCCTTTGGGCCAATCGCGATGCGCTGCAGGGTTCGGTAAAGCTTTGCTTCCAGCAGGCCGAAGAGGTCGGAATGGGCACCGCCGAAATCAAGGCCGAGCTGGCCCGATTCCCCATTCAGTCCATCTTTGGGATTCACCTTTGGTCAGAGCTTGAGACCGGCAAGATCTCGGTCGAGGCGGGACCAAGGATGGCGTCCGGGAAAAAGCTGTCGATCAGGGTCAAGGGGCGCGGCACCCATGGCGCCTATCCCAATCGCGGCGTTGATCCGATCATCGCCGCGGCTGCGATCGTGATGAACTGCGCCACCATCACCAGCCGTGAGATCGACCCGCTTGCCCCGGTTTCGCTAAGCTTTGGCAAAATCGCCGGTGGCGAAAGCGCGAATATCATCCCCGAAGAAGTGATGATCGAGGGGACCTTGCGCACCACCTCGCCCCGGATTCAGGCTGAGATGGTGCAGGCGGTCGAGCGTATGGCCATTACCGCGGCCGAGACCTTTCGGGCGACGGCGACGGTTGAATGGGGTTTGGGTTGCGGGATTGTTGAGAACCATCCCACCTTCAGCCGCATTGCCGAACAGGCGGTCCGCAATCTGGGCCTGTCCTCGTCAATGACCAAGTTCAACACGCTGATGGCGTCTGAAAATTTTGCCGATTACCTCGACAGCTATCCCGGGGTTTTTGCTTTTATCGGCATCCGAGATCCCTCTTTGGGCTCGGACTTTCCGCATCATCATCCGAATTTCAATATCGACGAAAACTCACTGGTTCTGGGTGCGGCGCTGCATGCGCAATACGCGATCGAATGCCTCTCGGGCGGTAAAGGGTTAATTAATGAGTGATGCGGTCATCATCGAAAAGCGCGGGTTTCTGAGTGCGGTCGAGCGTATCGGCAACAAGATCCCCCATCCTCTGGCGATATTTCTGGGCATTATCGCGCTGGTACTGCTGCTTTCGGCGCTTTTGTCATGGGCGGGTGTCACCGCCACCCACCCCCAGTCAGGAGAGGTGATCGCTGTCCGCAGCATGCTGACAATCGACAGTATTCTGACCTGGATGAGCAGGCTGACGGCGAACCTGCAAAACTTTCCGGTGTTGGCAGTGGTCATCGTGATGGCCGCCGTAACCGGTATTGCCGAACAGGTCGGCTTCTTTACCGTCGCGATTAAGCAATCTCTGCGCAATGTCCGCGGCATTTATGTTGTCTTTGCCATCGCCTGCATCGCTGCCATCGGCAATGTGGCGGGGGATGTGTCCTTTGCCATCATTCCGGCCCTTTCGGCTAGCGTCTTTCTGGGCATGGGCCGGCACCCGCTGGTCGGCCTGTTTCTTGGCTATGCCGTGGTCGGAGGCGCCTTTGGCGTCAGCGTTATCCCGGGCGGTTTCGATGTGATCCTGACCCCGATCAGCGTTCAGTCGGCGCATCTTTATGATGAGAGCTTCGACATGAACATTCTGAACGGCTATTACCTGCTCGCGACCAGCACCATCGTCGTTGCTGCCATCGCCACCTTCGTGACGGTGGTCTTTGTCGAGCCGCGCTTTGGAAAATACGAAGGCGAACTGGCGGGGACGCCGGATATCGTGGTCACGGATGTCGAGCGCCGGGCGCTGCGGCGCAGCTATCTGGCGGTTGGGTTGTTCCTTTTGGCCGTCATCGTCGCAGCGATTCCGCAAAACAGCTTTCTGCGTTCGCCCTCGGGTTCGCTGGTGGTCGATGCACCGCTGATGCGACTGATCTTTCCGTTGCTGCTGATGGTCTTTTTCCTGGCCGGGACGGTGTTCGGGGTTGGCACCGGCAAGATCGGCAACCTAAGCGATCTTGCGCGGCTGATGACCGAGGCGGTCAAGACGGTCTCTCCCTTTATTGTCATCGCCATCGTGGTCAGCCAGTTCCTGTATCTTTTCAATGAATCGAACCTGGGCGCGGTACTGGCCATTCGGGGCGGGCAGGCACTGACCCAGCTGGCGGTGCCGGTTGTGGCTGTCCTAATACTGTTCTTTCTGCTGGAAGCGGTTGCGGACATGTTTATCATCAGCGGTTCGGCGCGTTATCTGGTCTTTGCGCCGGTCTTTGTTCCAATGATGATGCAGCTTGGTGAGGTGGTGCCGGTTTCTGAGACAGGGGCATAAGGTGGATCGACCGATGAAAAGGACGATCCAGCATGAAGACACGCAGACGGTTTACGGCCGAGTTCAAGGCCAAGGTCGCGCTTGAGGCGATCCGCGGCGAGCGGACGATTTCGGAGTTAGCCACGAAACACCAGCTTCATCCCAACCAGATCACGCAGTGGAAGCGGCAGGCCATCGAGAACCTGGCCAAGGCGTTCGACGACAAGGCTTCCGACGCACAGGTCGGCCGGGAGGCCGAGGTCACGAAGCTGCACGCCAAGATCGGCCAGCTCGTCGTCGAGCGCGATTTTTTGGCCAAAGCCTTCGATCGCTGAGCCTGGA